>JACOTQ010000054.1:0-1143 GCA_016178255.1 Candidatus Colwelliibacteriota bacterium
CTTGAAGCGCGTCTCGCCGCTGGCCAAGCGAACGATTGGAATGGAGCTCGGCCGCTATATGATTGGCATTCCGTAGCTCATGAACAACTCTCTTCACGCCAAACTTAGTCCGCATAAATACCAAAACCGAGCCTCTGTAATCATTAAGCAATTTACCCAATAGAGCGCTTTTCTGATTACGAGATAGTATAAATACCTCTTGCGTGACCGCGTCCGGAATTGTCCCAGATGGCGCGATTTCAATTTGAATCGGTAATTTCATAAACGCACGGGCTATGGAGACAATGTCCGGAGGCATTGTGGCTGAAAAAAGCATCGTCTGCCGCTCAGTCGGCACAGAACTTAAAATGCGCTTAAGTTGAGGAGCAAACCCCATATCAAGCATTCGGTCTGCTTCATCAAGAACTAACATGCTAACGCTTGAAAGCATAAGCGTCTTTCGGTCTAAATGGTCGATAATCCGGCCAGGGGTGCCAATAATAATGTCCGGCTGGCGCCGAATCTCCGAAACCTGGCGACCCATAGGCATTCCTCCTATAAGAACGGCCATTTTTATATTCAAAGTCGAACCTATAGAATTCAAAGAGTCGCGAACCTGAAAGGCCAACTCTCTGGTTGGTAAAATTACTAATCCAATCCCCTTCTTCCGCAAAGCGTGTTGAATCATTGGAATACCAAAAGCCAAGGTCTTTCCCGTGCCAGTCTGCGCGATACCTACCAAATCCTTGCCGTCAATCGCCACAGGTATTGATTGTGCCTGAATAGGCGTGGGTTCTTGGAAACGATGCTTTTGGAGAACGTTCAAAATAGCAGGCACGATACCCAATCCCGAAAAGTCACCACCCGATGATGTTTGCATAAATCAAATTAAACACTACTCTTCCCGTCCCTCTTTATTTTTTTACGGTCGTTTTCGTTCAAGAAAACTTTTCTAATGCGAACACTCTTCGGCGTTACTTCCACCATCTCATCATCTCCCATATAACTCAAAGAATCCTCTAACGTAAGCGTTATCGGCACCTCAAGCTGGTCTTGCAAACCTTCGTTTTTAGCTCTGAAATTAGTAAGCTCTTTTGTTTTACAGACATTTACCGGCATATCACCCGATTTAGCGTTCTGGCCAACTACCATTCCCTCATAAAC
>JACOTQ010000054.1:1183-10239 GCA_016178255.1 Candidatus Colwelliibacteriota bacterium
CGCCCTTGGGCCGCCACAAGTCCGAAATTATTGGAAACCCCGCTCTCGGTCGCGATAATTGAACCTCGAGTTTCTGGCCGAATATCGCCCTTATAACCCTCATAACCCAAGAAAATACTATTCATAATCCCGGTCCCCTTGGTATTAGTTAAAAACTCTCCCCTTGAACCAATAAGCCCTCTCGTAGGAATTGCGAAATCCATGTAAACGATGCTGTTGTCAGTACGCATATCTTTCATTGTGCCTGTCCGCTTCCCCATCATCTCTATTACCACTCCAGAATATTTCTCCGGTACTTCGACGGAAACAAGCTCCATCGGCTCCATTTTTTTACCATCTTCTTCTTTGAAAATAACTTGCGGCTTTGAAACTTCGAGCTCAAATCCCTCACGACGCATTTTTTCGATAAGTATCGCAAGATGCAGTTCGCCACGTCCCGCTACAACCCAACGGTCCGCGAACTCCGTGGGAGTAACCGTTAAGGCCACGTCGGTCTCGAGTTCGCGTTCCAAACGTTCTTTTATGTTCCGCGAAGTAGTATATTCGCCTTCCTTACCTTTGAAAGGCGATGTATTCACTCCGAAAGTCATCTTTATGGTAGGTTCGTCAATTTGAATGATTGGGAGAGCCACCGGGTTTTTTAAATCCGCTATCGTCTCGCCGATGGAAATATCGGGAATACCGGCAACCGCCACAATATCACCGGAATGAGCTTCGAGAACGTCAACGCGGTTTAGGCCTTCAAAAAGAATTATCGAACTCAATTCAGCCCTCTTAACTTCTCCGGCTCTATTGATATGATTGACGGACATCCCCTTCTTTAAAACACCCGCGTAGAGACGCCCTACCGCTATCTTCCCTTTATAATTATCGTAAGCTAAATTCACGGTGAGCATTTGAAGAGGGTCCGAATCCTTCACTGCCGGAGCCGGAATATATTTAACGATAGTTTCAAAAACCGGCTGAATGTTCCGCATGATGCTTAAATCAGTCTTGAAGCCAGCCTTACCTTGAACCGCGGAAGCGTAAATAACCGGAAATTCAACTTGTTCCTCATTAGCTCCCAAGTCAAAAAATAAATCGTAAGTCGCGTTCAAGACCCACTCCGGTCTCGCGTCCGGCTTATCTATTTTATTAATAACCACGATCACCTTGTGTCCAGCTTGAATTGCTTTTCTTAAAACAAACTTTGTCTGCGGCATCGGACCTTCCTTAGCATCGACAAGCAAAAGCACGCCATCAACCATACGCATAATCCGCTCGACTTCGCCTCCGAAATCAGCATGTCCGGGAGTGTCAACTATATTGATTTTTATATCATTAAATCTAATCGAAGCGTTTTTAGAAAAAATCGTAATACCGCGCTCACGCTCAAGCTCGTTTGAATCCATTATAAGCTCCTTCGGCCCGTCGGTTTTAGCTTTGAAATTTTCCGACTGCGTCAAAAGCGCGTCGACCAAGGTCGTCTTACCATGGTCAACATGGGCGATTATCGCGATATTTCTTAATTCCATATGAGTAAATAAAAATGCCCAGCGGGGCTTTTACTGATTGGTGCAAATTATACCTTAACTTATAAAAAATGTCAACTTTCTTTCTTGTCCAACTCAAGACATACTGAATTGATGCAATACCTCTTGCCCCCCTTTTCCTCTGGTCCATCATGGAATAAGTGCCCAAGGTGCGCGCCGCAGTTCTTGCAGAGCACTTCGGTTCTTTTCATTCCATAAGTTGAATCATCTTTAAGCTCAATATGCTCCAAATTTGAAGGTTCGGTAAAGCTTGGCCAACCGGTGCCGGAATCAAACTTAGTCTCCGACGAGAAGAGCTCACTGCCGCAAACAGCGCACCGGTACATTCCCTTTTCGTGGTTATTCCAATATTTTCCCGTAAAAGGAGTTTCTGTGCCTTTTTTGCGCGCGATATTATAAAGTTCAGGAGACAGCTCTTCGTCTTTCTTCATACTTCCTCATTTTGAGATGGTTTCAATAATTTATCAAATTTTCCCCTAAGCTTATTAAGTTTGGGATTTATTATGACTTGACAATAAGGCTGCGATTGATTTTTAAGATAGTACTGTTTATGCGTTTCCTCCGCTTCGTAAAATGATTCGAGAGGCTTTAACTCCGTCACAATTTTGGGCCCTGATTCATTAAAGTTTTTGATAAATTCCTCCGCTTCGATTCTCTGTTCATCGCTCGTATAGAGAATAATTGAACGATATTCCGTGCCGATGTCATTTCCCTGACGATTCAGCGTCGTCGGGTCGTGAGTCGCGAAAAAAACGGTAAGTATGTCTCCGTAAGAAATCATTTCTGGGTCAAACTCAACCCTGGTAACTTCCGCGTGGCCGGTAATACCGCTACAAACTTCTTCGTATGTCGGATTTTTAGTTTTCCCGCCAGCGTAACCTGGCATAACTGAAATAACTCCATTAAGTTCGCTAAAGACTGCCTCCGTACACCAAAAACACCCTCCTCCAAAAACTGCAACTTGAGTTTTTTGTAGCATAAGCGATTGAAATCTGGTTCTAAACCCAGTGAATTACACTTTTAAATACCTCCTAATGGCGATAAGACCGGATATAACGCCTATACCCACGCCAAAAAGCATCTGATAGAAGAAAAGGGTAAAAATATTGGAGATAAAGTAACCCATCAAATTAAGATTCGGAATAAAGATTTTTATGTACGGGGAAGCGAAATAAACTGCGGATATTGTAATTAACATGCTGAAAATCGCCCCTATAATACCATATAATATCCCCTCTACTATGTAAGGCCCCCTTATGAACATATTGGAAGCCCCGACAAGCCTCATTATCTCGATTTCCTCTTTGTTGGAGTAGATTGCGAGCAGTATAGTATTAAAAACCACCAATACCGCAACCAGCGCGAAAACAATCGTCAACAATAAACCTGCCTCACGACTGATTTCTATAATCGCGGCTAGCCTGTCGATGACCACCTGGTTTTGAGCGTAACTTACCTTATCAACATAAGTTTCAAGGGCCGAGTTTTTAAGATACGATGCGATAATTGAATACTTACTAGGGTCATTGGCCTTGATATTCAAAGACGCGGACAACGGATTTTCGGCAAGCTGGTCAACCGCTTGATTGATAACATCATCACTGGCATGGCGTTCTTTGAATATTTGAAGCGCTTCATCTCGGGAAATATATTCCACGCCCTTTACTTCTTCCAGCTTCTCCAAGGACCGCTTTATTCTTAGAATTTCGTCTTCCGGGGCGGTTGTTTTAAAATAAACACTTATATCAATCTTATCCTGTATGGAAGTCAAAGCCGTTTTTGTAGCAACGTTACTTATGATTAATCCCTGGAAAACAAAAAGGGACATCAATATTATTATGAGCGTCGCGGCCGAAACCAACTTTTGCCTCCAAATATTCTGAAGGCCATGCCTTATTATCCTGTAGATAGTGGTTGCCATTTATGATAAAGAATATTTACCTTTTTCTTCGTCTCTCATAAGACGCCCGTTCTCGAGAAGTATGACTCGTCTGCCAAGCTGGTTCACAATGTCTTTATTGTGAGTAGCTAAAATGACAGTCGTCCCCAACTCGTTTATCTTGGTAAGAAGATTGATGATTGCCAGAGTATTGAACGGGTCAAGATTGCCAGTCGGTTCGTCGGCAATGATAACGTCGGGACGATTCACCATCGCTCGCGCGATAGCTACCCTCTGTTTCTCACCTCCAGAAAGCTCATGGACGAAGTTCTTCCCTTTACTTCCCAAGTCAACTAAATCAAGCACGCTCTTTACTAAATCATCAATGTCTTTCTCTGGCCTACCCGCGACCTCCAGCGCGAAAGCCACGTTTTCATAAACATTCTTGCTGTGCAAGAGACGGAAATCCTGGAAAACCGTACCGATATGCCGTCTCAATTCCGGCAGGTCGCGATATTTCAGTTTACTCACATCGTAGCGCCCAAAAGTCACACGACCGCTTGTTGGCCTATCTTCCGCAATGAGGAGTTTCACAACCGTTGATTTTCCAGCCCCAGAACGTCCCACAATGGAGACAAACTCCTGGGGGATTATTTTAAAATTTACATCTATAAGGGCTTGATAACCGTTATACCTCTTTGAAACGTTCTGGAAATTAATCATTCTGCTTATAATTTTACTTCAGCTTCGACGAACTTATCAAGGTTTCCCCCGAGAACCCCGGCGGCGTCACTTGTTTCAACCTCCGTTCTGTGGTCTTTGACGAGTTTATAAGGATGTAAAACGTATGACCTTATCTGATTTCCCCATTCTGGTTTTATTTTAGTGCGTAAATCACCAAGTTCGTTAGCTTGTTTTTCTTCCATCAATTTTATGAGCTTTGTCTTCAAAAGCGACATTGCCGTTGCCCTGTTTTGAGCCTGGGAACGCTGTGATTCTGAAGCGGCCGCGATACCCGTTGGAATATGAACCACGCGCACCGCCGTCTCGACTTTATTGACATTCTGTCCGCCGGGACCGCTCGACCGAGAAAATTCGATTTTTACATCATCATCCGGAATCTTTATATTCTCAATCTCCATCTGCGGAAGTTCTGGCATTACTCCTACTAAAGCAAAAGAAGTATGCCGCAATTGCTTTGAGTCATACGGAGAAATCCTCACCAGTCTATGAACTCCGCTTTCTCTTTTCAAAAAACCGTAGGCGTAATCTCCTTTAACACCGATTGTCTGCGAATCGATTATTCTCACCTTCCAGCCCCGGGAACCACAATAATCCACATACATTTTTAAAAGCATTTGGGCCCAGTCCTCGGCGTCTCTGCCTCCAACCCCCGGATAGGTTTCAATAATCGCGGGCAGCGAATCATACTTACCCGACAAAACAAGCCGAGTCTCCAACATGCGAAGCTTTTCGATGGAATCGGCATCCTCGAATTGAGAAATAATGTTTTTGATTACGCCAGCTTCCTTACTCTTCTCTTCCGCGAGCTCCACATTTTCCTTCCAAAGGCTCGAGTCGGAAATCTCAAAAATTAATTCTTTAAGTTTTTTCTTCTTTCCCTCTAAGTCAAAGCCGCTCGCCTAAGCGACGAGTTAACTCTTCCAGGTTTTCTATTTCTTGTTCTTCTTTCATGGAGCCAGCGAGAGGAATCGAACCTCCGACCTTTGCTTTACGAAAGCACTGCTCTGCCGACTGAGCTACGCTGGCATACTTCCTTTCTGAAAGTATACTATATCACCGATCGGACATATAGTATACTTTCCCAAAAATCACTATTTACTTATTACTTCCTTTAGATACTTGCGGAATTCTTTCTTGATTGCCTCATGCTTTAGGGCAAAGTCGATTGTAGCTTTTAAGAAACCCAATTTGTTACCACAGTCATACCTTTTGCCCTCGAAACGTAAGCCATAAATCGGGCGTCGCTTAAGTAAATTTTTTAAGGCGGTAGATAAGCCGACTTCCCCACTCCGAGATTTATGTTTTAGCTTCCTTAACTCCTCAAAAACATTAGGAGTAATAATATATTTCCCAACAATAATCAAGTTAGAAGGAGCTTCTTTCGGGTCAGGCTTTTCAACAATGTCCTTTATTTCATAAACGTTCTTAGAAATTTCCACAGCTTTAACTACGCCATAATGACGGACCTCCGAACGCGGCACAGCATCTAAGGCCAAAACGACATCGCCGTATCTCTCGAAAACGTCTTCCATTTGTAAAAGACAGGGCACCTTGCTATCAACGATATCATCTCCAAAAAGCACCCCTACCGACTCATGCTTACCAACTAAATGTTCAGCACATAAAATGGCATCACCCTCCCCCCGCGGAGAATTCTGCCTAACGTAAGAAAACCGAGCCAACTTGGAAATGGCCCTCACCTCCTTAAAAACATCTTTCCTATTCTTCAAAAGTAGAGCCGACTCAAGCTCCGGAGAAAAGTCAAAGTGATCCTCGATTGCTCTTTTGCCGCGACCGGTAACAAATATAACATCGGTCATTCCGGAATCAGCCGCTTCTTCGACAAGATATTGAATTACAGGCTTGTCAATAATCGGCAACATTTCTTTAGGTTGAGCCTTGGTTGCCGGCAAAAATCTTGTGCCCAAACCGGCGGCGGGGATAATAACTTTGCTAATCATAGAGCGGGATAAGGGAATCGAACCCTCGTCTCAACCTTGGGAAGGTCGCGTACTGCCACTGTACTAATCCCGCCTTATTGAGCAACCTCTTGGGGTTTGATTTCCCTCCACGTTGCTACACCAGATGAGGGCAGGGTAAGCTCCCAATAGTCATTGTAGAATGGCACAGGAAACCCTTCTCCTCTGCCTCCATAAATAATCATGCGCTGCTTAACCGGGTCATATACGCCTGCATGCGACCTTCTTCCCGCCGGCAAAATTCCATCAATAGGCACAAATTGCCAGAATTCCTTTCCGGGGAGAGAAGTATTTAAATACCATGTATCATTATAGTGGATCCGGCCGTCATAGCCGCCAAAAACAACTACTCTTTTATTAAAGGCATCGTAAACGGCAATGTGCCCCCTCCTCGGTCCCGGTCCCCCGTCTAATGACAATTCTTTCCATTCCTCACGGCCAGGCACGCTTAAATCCAACTCCCAAACATCTGACATGTATTTTGCGCTGCCCGCGAAACCCCCATACATAATCATCCTCCTATTTTCTGAATCGTAGACAGTTTTTGATTCCCACCGGGCTATAGGTCCGCCGGCCTGCGGCGTGCGATTAACCCAAAATTCCTGCCCCGGAGTCTTCAAGGACAATTCCCAAACGTCATTTAGAGTCCCCCTCGTACCGTCCATGCCTCCGAACATAATTGCTCGTTGGTTCTTCGCATCGTAGACAGTTGCGCCCCCCCACCTCGGTTCAGGCTTATCACCCGTAGGTTCTAACTTTCGCCAATCACCACTTCCGAAAGATTCCAACGGCAAACTCCAAACATCATTCATTCTATGGCCGTTAGCATCAGTGCCGGTAAACGTTACTAATCGTTTATTGGACTCATCATATACGAGAGAGGTTAATTCACGGCCAAGGGGGCCGATGAACGGAGAAATGTTACGCAGAACCGGCTCGCCGGAAGTTTCAAGCGTCCATACTTCGTTAATGTGGGTACCGGTCAATTCAGGAAAATTAGTATCTCTTAACCTGCCATAACCGGCAAACATGACCATCCTTTTGTTCTCGCTGTCGTAAACGGATTTCACTCCATCGGTGGCGCTTTGTTTAGAAAAAACGGTGAATTGCTTAAAAGTAAATTTTCCCTTGGAGGGTAAATCTATAGCCAATAAATCGGGGGTGAGGTAATTAGGCGCCATCCCCTCAACCCCACCGAAAACTATCATCCTTTGTCGAACGTCATCGTAAACAGCAGTCGCGCCCTTCAAACCCGCTGGTCTTTCCCCGGAGTCAGGATTTTTATCGGTCCACACGCCGTTGCCTTTCGCCGGCAAGGTCAACTCCCAAATATCATTAAGATAGGCAGTGCCGGAAATACCCGCGTAAACAACCATTCTTCCATTTTTAGCGTCATAGATAGCTTCATGAAGATGGCGACCAAAAGTAGGACCACCGGACGGAAACGATTCATTCCAAACCCCCTGGGATAAATCTTCCGGCAAGGTTAACTTCCAAACATCCAAATCTCCCCACCCACCGGCAATAACCACGGTCTGGTTTTTAGAATCATATATCATGCTGTGTTCAGACCTCCCTTCTAATTCCGCCGGAACATTATCATGTTTTACCGCAACACCATCTTCCCCTTTGCCCGGCAAAGTTACAGAATACAAATCTTTGTAATCTTCGAAGCCGCCATTTCCTCCAAAGATTATCATCCGTTGGTACTTAGAATCATAAACAGCTTCAGTGTACCTATAAGACGGCATTTCGCCCGACGGACGCAACTCTTTCCATTCTCCATCGTTGTCAGACCGCAAAGTCATTTCAAAAAGCCCTCCGAGTCCTCTACCAGCCCATCCTCCGAAACAAACCATCCTCTGATTCAAACTATCATAAATACAAGCAGAGCCGTTTCTGGGACTAGGTGGAGCGCCGCTGGGGTTCATCTTTCTCCACTTAGGACGAGAATTAGATTCCGACGGCAATTTGAACTCCCAAACATCATTTTTGTAAATAGGGGGGTCTTGGATTTGGTAATTCTCTCTACCGCCAAACATAATCAGCCGATCATTGACTTTGTCATAAATTAAAGATGATACGGTTCGATAACCGGGCATGGCTGGACTATCTATGTTTAACGGAGCTCCGGCAACAACATTTTCTCTTTCCGCTAACTTAGGTACAAATATGTCGTCTAAAGATAAGATGGTGCTTAATATTATCAAGGCAACCGTTACTATGACTCCACTAAAGATAATGAGCTCTCGAGAAGGAGAGTTGCTGTCCGCGCCGGAAAACCAATGGAAATTAAATGGCAGCTTCATCAGTTGCTAATTTCTTGCCAACTTGTCCCGGTTATCACCCAATTAGCATCTAAGGTAACCGTAACTTGCACTTTTCTGATATTGTTTTTAACCCGACCAGAGGACACGATAGTTTTGGGACTCGTTCCAGAGGTCACTGTTATTGTAGCACAACCATCGTTCGGCGCGGTACAGCCGTTAGCCACGAATTCTATATTATATCCAGCCGATGTGTATCTGCCATCCCTTGTTATTTTTACTAAAGCATCGCGGGCGCCGGCTTCGGCGTAAGTCAAAGCTTTAGAAGATCGAAAAAATTCCTGCGCTATAAATGTCTCATTGAAAGCAACCGCTGAAACAGTAAGACCAACTGCGATTATGAGAACAGTAAGAGCGAGAATTATTGGGATTGTGGCTATCCCCCTTTGTTTAAATTTACTTCTCATCTCATGACGATAACTCGATAATCCCCTTAATCGTGGAGTACCGGAAATCAGGGAGAAATTTTTTTTGTTATTTTCGTGATCCACAACTCATGAATATTACGGTGGCATAAGTGAAAAAAAATTTTCATGTACATTTTGATTCCGTTGCCGGGAATTCCGTTAACGGGAATTACCGGTAATTAACGGAA
>JACOTQ010000068.1 GCA_016178255.1 Candidatus Colwelliibacteriota bacterium
CCACTATACTATAACACCGATCGGTGTTATAGTATATTCATAGTCTAAGAAGCTGTAAGCAGCGGCAAAATATAAATATGAACAATGGAATAACCGCGAAAATTTTAGAGGGGCTTTCCGAGGGGGCAATAGTTAGCGCCGCTCTTTTTAAGACTATCAGTGAACCCTCTGGAGAAGGTCAAAAATCAGAATTCCAGAGGGAAAAGCGCAACTTTCATCTAATACTTTCCAAACTCAAACGCGAAGGCTTTGTGAAAACAAGCGAGGATAAGTGGTCTATAACAAGCGCCGGTAGAGTTAAGCTTCTAAAGTTACTCAAAAGAATGCCTCGCCATAGTTATGAGAAAGAGGTTGATACATCGCTAAAAATAATCATCTTTGATGTCCCGGAGAAAGAACAGAAGAAGAGGGTTTGGCTGAGAAGAAGGCTGGGAGACTTGGGATTCAAGATGCTTCAGAAAAGCGTCTGGGCCGGAAAAATTAAGCTACCGGAGGAATTTATCCAGGACCTCAAAGATTTAAAAATGTTCCAGTATATCGATATCCTCGCGGTCACCAAGACCGGCTCCATAAAAACAATCAGCTAACCCTGTTTATTCAAGTAATCGTAGATATTTAAGACAGCCTTCACGGCATCTCCGGCGGAGACGTTGTTTTGTTTATAGAGCACATCGCTCGCGTCCCCGGCGGCCCAAATCCCCACAAGGGAAGTCGCCTGCGTTTTGTGGTCGACGACAACCTCGCCAAATTTATTCAATTCCACCAAGTCTTTAACAAAATCGGCATTGGGAACAGAGCCGATCTCCACGAAAACTCCGTCCAGTTTCAACTCTTTCGTTTCGCCCGCATTTCTATCTTCATATTTTAATCCGACAACAAAGTTGTCCCCTAAAATTTCCAAGCTCTTAGACATAATCATTACTTTAACTTTAGGGCTGTTTTTTATTTTTTCTTGGGTGACGAGGTCGCCTTTCAAAGAGTCTGAATATTCAAGTAAATAAATTTCTGTAGCGTAAGGAAGAAGGTCTACCACCGCTTCAAGTCCTGCGTTTCCGCCCCCAACGACAGCAACAATCTTATTCTTGAAAATCGGCGCGTCACAAGTGCTGCAATACGCCACGCCCTTGCCATCCAATTTAGCCTCGCCCGGGATACCCAGCTTCTTGCGGCGGCTGCCAGAAGCAACAAGAAGCGTTTTGGTTTCAAATGTTTTGCCGTCGCTGGTTTTAACCACAAATCCGCCATTAATCTTGGCTGTACTCTCGGCCAAAACGCCATCCATAACCTCGATGTCCTCCTGGGCTCGGAGATGTCCCTCAAGCATTTGAGCAAAATCGAAACCGGAAACGGACTTAGTGCCGATCCAATTTTGAACATCGGCGGAAACAAGAGACTGGCCCCCAAAACTTTCGGCGATAAGGAGCGTTTTTATCTTTTTTCTCGCGGCGTAAACGCCGGCCGCTATGCCAGCCGGCCCGCCGCCTACAATAACCAAGTCGAACATATTACTAAGAAATTTTTAGAGCTTTGGCGATTTCCGAGCGGTTAAATCCAACGAAAATTTCGCCGTCAATGTCGATAACTGGCACGCCCATCTGGTGCGATTTTGAAACCATTTCCTTCAGTTTGCCTTCGTCGCTTGCCACGTCAAATTCTTCGTAGGCAATGTTATATTTTTTGAAAAATTCCTTGGCCATACGACAATAAACACAGTAAGGAGTTGAATAAATCTTAATCATCTATTTTTTGACTCCCAAAGCTTCATCAATCGCGGCGGCGAACTCCGTGTATGAGACGGCGCCCTGCAAAAGCTTGCCGTTTATGAAAGTGCTGGGCGTGGAAGCGCGAGGTAAAACCTTTTGAGCCTCACTTGTGTCAGCTTCGACTTTGCTTAAATACTTACGGGTATCGTAGCAAGACTCAAATCGCGTCCTATCAAGTCCCAACTTTTCAGCGATATTAAGAAACATTTCCTTAGTCAAATTGCCGCTGTTTTCTTTGTTGCCATCGCCTATTTCCACGGCAAAAACAGCGTCGTGATATTCCCAGAATTTCTCTCCCTCGGCGGCGCAGTTCACTGCCAAAGCCGCGTCAGTCGACTCATGGCCACCGGAAATGAAGCTGTCAATAATTATCAAGTCTTTGTAAACCATCTTAGCCTTGCCGGAAGCGATGTAATCTTTCCGAACCTTGTCTTCAATTGTTGAAAAAAATCTACCGCAGAACGGACACTGGTAATCGCCATATTCCACGATTGAAACCGGAGCGTTTGGGTCGCCCAAGATAACTTCACCTTCTTTGCCTATAGCCTGCCCATAGGGTAAAACAGTCTCAAATGGAGGCAAAACAGAGATGGAATCTCCAATTGGATTAAGGGAATTCGCCTCAAGATTTGGAGAATTCGGCCTAACGGGTCCGAACACATAGACCAACGAACCAGCAACAATAAGAGCGGCGGCTAAAATGCTTCCTGCCAAGAAATTATCATCTTTCATATCAGGCATTATATAATGATTCTTGTGGATGAGGCAACAGGAAAACAAATCGCTAAAAATACCTTTTGGCTCTTTATCGGCCAGATAACCGGCCGGGCCCTACGGGCGGCCATCGTCATTTACGCGGCAAGGATTTTGGGCGCCGCAAGCTGGGGCGCATTCTCCTACGCGATAAGCTTGGCCGCGCTCCTCACAATTTTCTCCGACGTAGGAGTGAACGCCCTGATTACGCGTGAAGGCTCAAGGTTCCCCGAGCTACGGCAGAAATATTTAGCCACAGCATTTTTCATCAAAACCGTTTTACTCATAATTCTCATGGGCGGGGTGATAATTTTCGGGAGATATCTCACTAATTTAGAAGAGGCCATAGCGCTTATGCCAGTAGTTGTTTTCATCTTCGCCTTCGATTCGTTAAGGGACCTCGGCTCGGGAATGGCGAGAGCCTTGGAAAAAATGCAGATTGAGAGCCTTATAACTATTTTCACTAATGCCTCAATCTTCATTCTGGGATTTGTTTTCCTTTATCTCGTGCCGACGAGCAAAAGTCTCGCGCGCGCCTACGCCGCCGGAACCGGTTTAGGCCTCGCGGCAGTAGTTTTCTCGCTCCGCCCCTATTTTAAGGGGTTAACACGCAACTTCGACAGGAACTTGGTAAAACCAATCATTATCTCCGCCTGGCCATTCGGTCTCATGGGATTGATGGGCGCCGTTATGATTAACACGGATGTTTTAATGTTAGGCTGGCTCGCGGGCGCAAGAGAAGTCGGACTCTATTCAGCAGGCCAAAGAATTGTCCAGCTTCTATACATTGTTCCCACGCTAATCGCCGCCGCCTTTTTCCCTGAACTCTCAAGGCTTGCCTCAACGAGCTCCGAGAAATTCAAGAACCTACTCGAACAGGCTTTAAAAGTGCTTTATC
>JACOTQ010000031.1 GCA_016178255.1 Candidatus Colwelliibacteriota bacterium
AACTCCGGATAGAGTTGCGGCTCCTGTGCCGCCTATGGAGACTGGTAATGGCCCCGGGGCGCCTGTGGGAGGTGCTCCGGTGGGATTGGTCCAGGCGAGAACATTGTTCAAAACAACAAGGCTTAGAAGCGCGAAGCTGAATATTATTGCAGCTGTTTTGTATGGTTTTCTCTGCGGTGGTTCTTTAGGTTTAATCTGAGGGGTTTTTAAATTTAAGATATGCATTCTTAGGCTTTAAATTATAGCTTAATGCCTAATTTCCCGCAAAGCACACCGTGGACGTTAGATTGTCTTGCTTCTCATTTTTGGAGTTACCCAGAATCCTAACCGTAATTTACCGCCCAACATCAATCTTGTTTGGGCTTCAAGCGCGGGCATTGCTCCGAAAATAATAAGAGTCGCGGGCATCACTATCCATTGGATGAGGTACATAAAGTAGTGAATGGGGCGAAACCAATTCGGTTTGGGCGGTAGGAGGATAATCGCAAGAATTGCCGAGCTTACAATTCCCACAGAGGTTAAAGTCAGCAAGAATCTCGTAATCTGCGGCAGATTGTAAGACAAAAGAGTTTTATTGAACTCCTCGCCTCCGAAGTACAGCGGAAGCCATCCCAAAGCGAATATCATAAGCGCGTTGGTGGCCCACGAATGGAATGATTCTATGATATGGAAAGTCCAGTAAGCTTTTTTCCTTAAAGGAATTGATTTATTTTCGGTGAAGCCATAAAGCATATAAGGAATGTTTTCGACTCCCCAAGCCCAGCGCCGTTGTTGTTTGTAGACATTAGTCATCGTCTGCCAAAACTTAGGCGCGACGTTCGCGTCCATCGAGACCGGATAAAAAAGCGGCACCACCCGCCAATTGCTATTGTAATGAAGGTAGCACTGCCAAAAGATGAGGGAATCTTCGGAAACGTGGTTTGTCGCCCAGAAACCGATTTCGACCAACGCCTTAAACGGCATGGAGTGCGAAGAGAAAGTTGTGATTCTTTCTGGACGAGATTGATTCATCATGTGCCAGAAGGTGGAAGAAAAAGCGATGACGCGCGCCAAGGCGGGCGTTTCAAAAATGTTATTAGTGAAAAGCGGAATAGGCTGATAGCTGGCTTGGTCGCGGTCGGTCTCGGATAAATAAGCGTAGGTAAGACGCGCGAAGTAATTCGGCAACACCTGCGTGTCCACATCAAATACCGAAACCAGAATTTTTTCATAAGGAAGTTTTAAGGGGTCAATAACAAGCTCTTTAACTTTTTTGCCCGCCCAAGTTTCGTTTGACCCTTTGCCGGCTAATTCGCCGGGCAGATTGGCGGGATGGCTCGTCACCAAAAAACGAAAGAAGCTCGCGCCGAACTCGGCCGAGATTCTTCTTGCTACTTCTTTTGCTTTTTCGCCCGCTCTTTCTTCAATCGCAAGGACTACTATAAGTTTGTCCTTAGGGTAATTGGACTTGGCTAAAGTTAAGAAACTTTCTCTCACCACCTCATGCGGTTCGTTATACATCGGCAAAATTATTAAGTGGTAGAGCTCCTGCCAACCTGCTTCGCCGCCTTTGAGTTTTTCCAGCCAGTCATTTTTCAGGTATTCTTTCATTGTGGAAAAAGTCGAGCGGAGGTGGAAAGAAAAGTAGATAGATTTAAGAGACATGTTTGAGCCTTTCCATGCTACCAAAAATCGGATAATATTTAAATCGCCGAGTAGGCTTTGTTAGTGAAAGAGGGGCCTGCCCTCCGAAGCTTTAGCGAAGGAGGGCCTCATCGTCTAGCGGTTAGGACAACAGCTTTTCAAGCTGTGAACAGGGGTTCGACTCCCCTTGAGGCTACATTAATTTTAATGAAATTGTTAGCAATCGAAACAAGCTGCGATGAGACCGCTTTCGCGGTTCTGGAGGCTAAGGGCGGGCTGAAATCCCCTAAATTGAAAGTGATTCAAAATCTGGTTGCATCCCAAATTAAAATCCACCGGCCATTTGGCGGGGTGGTGCCTAATCTTGCCAAGCGGGAACATATTAAAAATCTGCCGATTCTTTTTAAGAAAATCGGAGACGTGGAAGATATGGACGTAATCGCGGTAACAGTCGGCCCGGGGCTTGAGCCGGCGCTTTGGACCGGGATTACTTTTGCTAAAGAAATTGCCAAAAAATACAAAAAGCCGCTTTTGGGCGCAAATCATTTAGAAGGACATTTATACAGCTTTCTTTTACCATCTCAAAAGAGCAAGAATCCTAAGCGTGACAGAATGTTTCCGGCTATAGGGCTTGTGGTAAGCGGCGGGCATACAATCCTCCTCAAAATGGATTCATTAACAAAGTGGAGTAAAATCGGAGAGACAAGGGACGATGCGGTGGGAGAGGCCTATGACAAAGTCGCGAGGATGCTCAAGCTTCCCTATCCCGGTGGACCGGAGGTGGAGAAATTGGCCAAGTCGGGGAATCCCGATGCGATTAATTTCCCACGTCCGATGATTCACCATAAAAACTATGATTTCAGTTTTTCGGGAATAAAAACATCGGTTCTGTATTATCTTCGGGATAATCCTGACTGCAAACCGGCGGATGTCGCGGCATCATTTCAGAAAGCCGCGGTAGAAGTTCTGGTCGCTAAGGCCATGCGGGCGGCGAGAGAATACAGCGCGAAATCGGTGATACTCGCCGGAGGCGTCGCGGCTAATAAGTTTCTTAGGAAATCGCTTGAGAAAGAAACATCAAAGACGGGCATTAAGCTTTTTGTCCCGGATTTTGATTTCAATACCGATAACGCCGCTATGATTGGGGCAGCAGCTTATATCAATGTATTAAAGAAGAAGAGATACAAACTTGTAGCAAGGGGGAATATGAATATTTAAATTGTTATCAGGTGATCGCTTATCCAAACTCTAAGCTCGGAAATAACTTCGTCCTTTTTATCCGGGGAAGATTCCGCGACATACAATGTCTTTCGTACAATTCGGTGGCACATCTTTTCCATCAGCTCTATATCTAAATAGTCCACTTTATTACTCGCCAAAAACTAAGCTTTGTCGTATTCAGCCAATTTATTGAAAACCTCCCGGTATTCCTTTATAGCCCGATTGGTTCCCTCTTCTACTCTCTTTTCTAGAATCTTCCTTCCGTTTCCATCAGAATCACGCTTATTACGAATGTTCTTTTTTGATTTAAAAAGTTCTCCTAGTAGCTTCTTCATTTCTATAGTTTACCATAAATTTCCTTAAGAGCGATGTGGGGTGAAATTGTCTGCTATTCTATAGTAGAATAAGAAACACATGGATACTCGGTACGACCCTAAAGAAACTGAAGATAGAATTTATAAACGCTGGGAGGAATCCGGATTTTTCAATCCGGATGTTTGCGTGAAGCGCGGTGTGACCAAAAAGAATGCCAAACATTTTTCAATAGTTCTCCCGCCGCCTAATGTGACCGGCACGCTTCATATGGGACACGCGGCGATGCTTGCCATTGAAGACATTATGGTTCGGTATGAACGGATGAAAGGCAAAAAAACCCTCTGGCTTCCGGGAACCGACCACGCGGCTATCGCCACTCAATCCAAAGTTGAAGGAATAATTTATAAAAAAGAGGGCAAGACCCGATATGATTTAGGGCGGGAAGAGTTTTTGAGAAGGGTTGAAGAATTCGCCAAAGAAAGCCATGACGCGATTACGAACCAAGTTAGAAAAATGGGCTCCTCCGTTGATTGGAGCCGGGAAGCCTACACGCTCGATGCTAAAAGAAGCCGCGCCGTTGTAACCGCTTTCCAAAAAATGTACGACGACGGTCTAATCTATAGAGGCGCACGAATCGTCAATTGGGACCCCAAAATGCAGACGACGGTTTCCGATGACGAGGTTGAAAGAGTTGAAGAAAAAGCGCCGTTTTACTATTTGAAGTACGGACCATTCACGATTGGCACCGCAAGACCGGAGACAAAATTCGGAGACAAATATGTTGTCGTACATCCGGCTGATAAAAGGTACAAAAAATACAAGCACGCCGAAAAGCTGAACTTGGAGTGGATTAACGGCCCTATTACCGCAACGGTCATAAAAGATAAGGCGGTGGATATGGGCTTCGGAACCGGCGTTATGACCATTACGCCCTGGCACGACACGGTGGATTTTGAAATTGCGGAACGCCATAAGCTGGATAGAGAACAAATAATCGACAATAACGGGAAATTGTTGTCTATAGCCGGTGAATTCGCGGGGATGCACATCAAAAAGGCTCGTCCGCTTATTGTTCAGAGACTCCAAGAAAAAGGACTGCTCGCAAAAACCGATGATTCTTACGTACATAACATAGCGACTAACAGCCGCGGCGGCGGAATTATAGAACCCCAAATCAAAGAGCAATGGTTTGTAGATGTTAATAAAAAGTTCGTTATTAAAAAATCAAAAATCAAAGGCGTCAAAAGCGGTTCCAAGATAACGCTCAAGGAGATGATGAAGAAGGTGGTGGCGTCCAAGCAGATAGAAATAATTCCCAGAAGATTTGAAAAAACTTATTTCAGATGGATAAATAATTTACGAGATTGGTGCATCAGCCGCCAGATATGGTACGGCCACAGGATTCCGGTTTGGTACTGCGTTGCCTGCGGCACGCCGATTGTAAATCCGGTTATAAAATCAAAATGGTTTCTAATCAGGCACGGAGAAACCGACCATAACAAGGGAGAACGAATGGCTGGCCGCTTAGAAGCGTCTCTTAACGAATCCGGAATCAGCCAAGCCCGTAAGGCCGCGGATGAACTTAAGAATCATAATATCGACCTAATTATCAGTTCGGATATGATGCGTTGCCGACAAACGGCGGAAATCATCGCGAAGGCAACGGGAGCCGAAATCGTTTACGAGAAGCAGCTTCGGGAGCAAAATCACGGCGAAGCGGAAGGAATGCTGCGAACGGAAGCTTTTGAAAAATATGGCGATACTTACAGTTATGAAGCGACTATTCCGGGCAGTGAAGGCTATAAAGACGTTGAGGAGCGAGCTTGGAAAGCCTTTTCCCACCACAAGAAAAGCCATCACCATAGAAACGTTGTTATTGTTACCCACGGTGGGGTGATCCGAACGCTTGTAAAGCGCATCAGGAACTGGGATGTTGAACAGATGCTTTCAACCCCTTCTATAAAAAATGCCGCGGCAATCGAACTCGACCTCGCTTCACAATGCGTCAAGTGTAAAGGCGACCTTTACGAGCAAGACACAGACACATTAGATACATGGTTCTCTTCGGGACTTTGGACATTCTCGACTTTGGGATGGCCCGAAAACACCGATGATTTAAAAACATTCCATCCGACAAGCGTTATCGAAACCGGCTACGACATAATTTTCTTCTGGGTCGCGAGAATGATATTGATGACCGGAAATCTGCTGGGAGACGTGCCTTTTCGAAAAGTTTATATGCATGGCCTGGTAAGGGACGCAAGCGGAAGAAAGATGAGCAAGTCTCTTGGCAACATTATCGACCCCTTGGATTTGATTGAAAAGTACGGCGCCGACGCGACAAGACTTTCTTTAATCATTGGCTCTGCGGCCGGCAACGATATGAAGTTGTCGGAAGACAAGGTCCGGGGGTACAGAAACTTCTCCACTAAAATATGGAACGCGAGCCGATTTGTTTTGATGAATTATAAGCCGAGTAAAGTTAAACCGAAATTTACCGCGAAAGATAAGAAAAATATTGAAGAGCTGGGGAAAATAAAAAAGAGGGTTGCGAAATACTTGGAGGCGTTTGATTTCAATCACGCGGCGGAGGTTTTATATCATTACTTCTGGCACACTTTCGCGGATAAAATCATTGAGTCCGCAAAACCTCGTTTGAATTCGGAAAACTTAAGCGATAAAGCGGCGGCCCAGGTTGTTTTGATGACAATTCTTAAAGAATCCGTTAAGATGCTTCATCCGTTTATCCCGTTTGTAACTGAAGAGGTTTGGAGCCGCCTGCCTGGCGATAAAAAAATACTGATGGCGGAAAAATGGTAGTTCTTAAGGCCATTGCTCCGCTTTTAGGATTTTTGCCGTCTTTAGCCTGGCTGGTATTTTTCAGACTCGAGGACCGTCTTCATCCGGAACCGAAAAAAATGGCCGCCAAGGTTTTTATAGCGGGGGCGCTTTCGGCCGTAGCGGCAAGCTTAGTCCAACTATCTCTCCAAAAAACGTTTAAAGCTAACAATATCGGGATCGGTGAAGAGAGCGCGGCATATTTCCTGATATTGGCCTCTATAGAAGAGCTTATTAAGTTTGCCGCGGTTTACTTCACCATCCGCAAAAGCAAATTTTTCGACGAGCCGGTAGATGCCATGATTTACATGATTACCGCGGCCTTGGGCTTTGCCGCGCTTGAAAACGCGTTTTTTCTTTTCGCTGCGGGCTCAAGTGGTCTTCTTGAGATAATAGTTTTACGGTCGGTGGGCGCGACACTGTTGCACGCCATAGCTTCAGGGTTCATCGGCTTTTACTGGGCGAAGAAAAGGCTTGTAGAGGGTATCATCATCGCCGTCATTCTCCATACCGGGTTTAATTATCTGATTCTCCAGTTTGAAAGCGCTCCCATATACGCGACCTCCATTCTGATTTTTGCATCCTTCTTTCTTTTCTACGATTTTGATATAATAAAAGGCAATGAAACTTAATATTGATAAAGAAGAAAAATCAGATAAGGAGCCTACCGAGATAGGAGACGAAGGAGAGGGACAACTTACGGTTGACGTCTACCAGACGCCGGATGAAATTGTTGTCGAATCAACCATCGCCGGAGTCGACAAAGATAATATTGATATTGATGTTACCACTGAATCCGTGACCATCCGCGGAGAGCGAAGGAGAGAAGAAAGGATTGATGAGAGCGATTATTTCTATCAAGAATGTTTTTGGGGTAAATTCTCGCGTTCGATAATTCTGCCTCAAGAAATTGACCCGGATAAAGCGCATTCAAGCATAAAAAACGGGATTCTTACAATCCACCTTCCCAAGATACACCGCAATAAAAGCCGTAAAATTAAGATAAAAGACGACTAATATTGGTTACTGGCCGACTTGTGAGGTTCCGTTACCGGAACCGTTGGTTTTATGTTTTAGAACTTCCGTTTCTTTTAAGAGAGCCTGTAATCCTGCTTCTATTTTTAGGAGTGTGGCCTGCGTCCTTTCTTCTTCGGTCCCGTCTTCGGCTTGTTCTTTCTGAATCACGTCAATGTCCTCGGAGATTTCTTCGACATCTTCGGAGATTTCCTGAACATCCTCGCCCAACTCGCGGACCTCATCCTGGATGCCTTCAATATCCTCGCCCACTTCTTCAATTTGTTCCGCGTGGCGGTTCACGGTCATCTGAATAAAGATAGCGAGATATATAGCCTCCAGAGAAACAGCTGTTGTTAATATTAAAAGAATCTGGTCGGTCGTAAAACCAACATAGCGCAATCCAAAAATAGCCACAAAAAGAATACTGTGGATTAAAATTGAAACCGGTTTGCCAATCCAGCGCGTAATCGCGAGAGAAATTTTCTCAAGAGAATTGTTCATTTTATTTTGTGCCCGGGGTGGGATTCGAACCCACAAGTCCTTGCGGACACAACATTTTAAGTGTTGCGCGTATACCGTTCCGCCACCCGGGCAATGAAATTATTTATACTTGCCTTGTCACGAGCCAATTGTAAGAAAACTAGTGATTATCTTCAAGTATTTTTTGTAACTTGAGGCCTGGGCGGGAATCGAACCCGCGGATAAGGGTTTTGCAGACCCTCGCCTTACCACTTGGCTACCAGGCCACGCCTACTGACACGCGAGCCGCGCTGGCGCTTAAAGTATTCTATTGGTCGAGAAGCAATCTTTCAATGTTAGCCGCTTTCCCCAAACCGAAGTCCCTTTCAAATTGAATTTTGGGCATCGGCCTTATGTTTAGTTTTTTATTCAAGAGGTGTTGCAGGCGGCCCCGCGAAGCATCCAGAATTTTCATTACCTCGTTGTCCGAAGTATCCGGAATAACGCTTATGCCGACCTTCACATGTTCCATATCGCTCGAAACCGCGACGTCGCTTACGGTAACAAGGGCGCCAAGAGGAAAATCAATTTCTTTCAGTATTAATTTATTCAGTTCCTCCTGGATTACGCTTTGCGCTCGTTGGGGTCTACGCGGATTCATTAACTTTAATTATATCACCCGGCTTTATTCTTGCCTCGCTTTCAATGAGCATCCCGCATTCGACGCCAGCGCCCACTTCCCTAACATCTTTTTTGCCTTCTTGAACATTAACAATCTTTCCTTCGCCCAGCGGACTTGAGTTTCTCTCCACTTGTATCACGGAACCGACGCGAATCACACCGGTTAAAACTTTGCCTCCGACAATTTGTCTTTTGCCGCTATCGCCAAAGACTTTAAGAATCTCCAGTTCGCCAATTACGACCGGACCTCGCTGGCCTTTGAGGTGAGCATCGGTTTCTTCCAATAATTTATATATAATGTCAGAGGTAAAAATTTTTATTTTATGAATCTTCGCCAAGTTTTCCGCCGCTTTATGGACTTTGACTCTGAAACCGAGAATGATGCCTCCGGACGAGATGGCCAGATTCACATCGCCGTCAGTTATGTCGCCCAGGGAAGAATCCTTAACATTCACAATGTTTTCCGAAAGCTCTTTAAGGACTTCGAGTGAACCGGAAGTGTCGGCTTTCAGAATTGCGCCGGGTTTGTTTTCTCCGTCTTTCTCGATAACTCCGTTGGTTCCTTTTTGAATTAATTCTTTTTCGCTGTTCACCGCTTCGCCAACCGAAAATTCTTCGCCAGCTATAGGGAGAGATTCAAAGCCTAATATTGATGCCGGGGACGACGGCTCAAGCGATTTCACTCTGGTGCCCAAAAAGTTTTCCAAAACCTTAACGCGGCCTTTGGCGCTCGTTGTATAAATATTGTCTCCCTCTTTAAGAACGCCTCCCTTTAGAATAATATGCGCGACCATGCCCCGGCGATTATCCTTCAGCGATTCAATAACGAAACCTTTGGCCTCGGCTTGAGGATCAAAAGTTAATTCCAAAACTTCGCCCATAAGCAATATCAGATTCAGCAAGTCTTCAATCCCCTCGCCGGTTTTGGAAGAAACTCCTTGCCAGCTTATGTTCCCACCGAGTCCCTCAAGGAAAACTCCCGCGGCCAAAAGTTCATTTTTGATTTTGTCCAGGTTGGCATTCGGCCTGTCCATCTTTGTGATAGCCACTACAAAGGGAGTCGCGGTATCGTTAAGAATTTTAATCGCCTCCGCGGTTTGCGGCTTAACCCCTTCATCACCCGCGATAACAAGTACCGCGAGGTCGGCAACAGCCGCGCCGCGGGACCTCATCTTGGAAAAAGCTTCGTGCCCTGGCGTATCTATGAAAGTAATTTTCTTGCCGTTGCCCGCTTCGCCGCGAGGCGAATGTTCTATTTCGTAAGCCCCCATTGACTGGGTAATGCCGCCGGCTTCTTTGGCAATAACATTAGTTTTTCTGATGTAATCCAAAAGAGAAGTTTTGCCGTGGTCAACATGACCTACAACAACAACAATGGGGGGACGAGGAGGTAAATTGTTAGCCTTTTCTTGTTTCATGACTCTCACAAGCTAACAGAAAGAATTAATGAAAACAAGGTTTTTGATTTTATCAAAATATAAGAATCAAAAAACTCTCCTATCAGAAGGAGAGACTTGAGAATACGCTCAAGCTGTCTTAAACTCAACTTGCGTGGAGGCGTGGCTGAGTGGCCGAAAGCAGCACACTGCTAATGTGCTAGGGAAGCAATTCCCTCAGAGGTTCGAATCCTCTCGCCTCCGCCAGTTAGGAAATGGCTCGAACATCTCGAACATGGCAAAGTCATCAATATGGAGGATTCCTTATAAAGGATAATCCCAAAAATATAATCAAAATAATGACCACAAGGATAAAAGCGGATAAAACTAAAAGCATTATCGAGATAGAAGGTGAGGAAAAATTTGTTGAGCGAATTTACAATGATTTTGTGAAAGAGCCGCTAAAACAAGATTATACAGCGGAGCGTACGCGCATCTCAATAATCTTGTCATTATTGATTCCGTTTCTATTAGTACTCTCGTCTGATAACAATTTATTTTTACTCTTTTCTGACAGTAAAGTATTTATTGGTTTCGCTATAGGTTTTGTTGGTCTGCTCACGCGCAATACAATTTTTATGTCTGGTAGCATACCGGAAAAATCTGGGAAACGTTTGTGGTTGGCATACCTTGCTTATTCTCTGTTTATAATTGCTTCGTCATTGCTGATTTATGGGGTCCTTAGTATTTATCCGAAAAGTATCGAGCCCCATTTATTCTACGCTTTCTTATTACCACTGAATTTTTACATTGGCTTGATGACTTATTCTGTAATTGAATTTTTTGACCGCATATCTAAATTATTTAAATAAGTACTTACCCCCGAGCCAAGCCAGTTCCGTTCGGATATTTTCAAACAGACACCGCCAGTTAGGAATATCTTTTGTAGCTCGACTTTGATAAAATGTAAGAATCCCAAAGGGATTAGAACTTTATGCTTTTTCGAGAAGCGCCAGCGGATTTCAAAAAAGAAATAGACGTGGTCGGATGTTATATCCAACATGCCGGAAAATTCGTTTTGCTTCATCGTCGCGCCCACAAGAGTAATGGTGACAAGCTTGGTTTACCTGCTGGCAAAGTTGATTCGGGAGAAACTATTCATCAGGCAATGAGCAGAGAAATCAAAGAAGAAACGGGGCTTGATGTTTCTGAAAAGAATCTAGAGCACATCGGGTCTGTTTTTGTTCGCAACGAGGGGCACGACTTTGGTTATCATATGTTTGTGACTAACCTATCAACAAAACCGGAAATATTGATTAACCCCAAGGAACACCAAGCATACCTGTGGACGTCGCCTTCAGAAGCGTTAGAGATGGATTTGATCCATGATTTAGATGAGTGTATTAGAACTTACTACCGAGAGAGCTTCATAAATTTATGAACACAAAACTTATCGAATGGGTCTTACGCATCTCGGTTGCCGGTGAATTCATCGGTCATGGGGTTTTCGCCTTACAGGGCAAGAAGGATTGGATTGGCTGGTTTGCCCAATTTGGTGCTTCTGACGCAGGAATAGCAACGCAATTGCTTTTCATTGTTGGAGCTGTAGATGTCGCATTGGCAATTCTAATTCTCGTTAAGCCGGTTCGTCTCGCGCTTTTGTGGATGGTATTTTGGGGATTTTGGACCGCGCTTCTGCGTCCAATAGTCGGAATGCCGGTTTGGGATTTCGTGGAACGCTGGGCTAACTGGGGGGCGCCGCTTGCGTTGCTCCTTCTTGTGGGTTGGCCGAAAACTTGGAAGGAGTGGTTTAAATAATTTATTGCTGGAGAGAGAAAGAGAGAGGTTTCTGACTCGGCAAATTCTTGCCCATTCCCGAAACCTTTGATAGGCTTCGCTTGGCACGCTTCGGCCAACTAAGGAGAGGAGAAATGCCATGAGCCGAAAAGACCCGCTCTTTCAAAGGCTCGCGAGACAGCTGCAAAGCGTTGCGGAATCCTGTTTCATAGAGAAACTTGAGGAGGGTGAGAACGCTCATCATATGATGGAACCCTTGCCCGGTGCCATTGAGGTTGAAAGGCGGAGATGCCTTAGCGGTGGTATCCCCGAAGATTTGGTGGATAACATCTTAAACCTCGCCTGGCAAAATGCCTGTAACCAGTACACAAACTGGCCAGAAAAAGCCATAGCGGCCCTCAAATCTCTGCGCGGTAGGCTTCACAAGACGCACATGAAAAACCCCTCTGCTTCATTAAAAGCCGAGGAGTGTTGCATCTGTGGAAGCGACATCAAT
>JACOTQ010000055.1 GCA_016178255.1 Candidatus Colwelliibacteriota bacterium
ACACGGTGTTGGCATAGAACTTCATGAAGACCCGATTATTTACAATTATGGCAAACCGGGAAACGGAATGGTCTTAAAAGAGGGGATGGTTCTGGCTATAGAACCTATGGCAAGCCTTAGCACGTCAAAAGCCCTACAATTAAAAGACGATAGTTTTGTAACCTCGGACAATAGCTTATCGGCTCACTTTGAGAGTACTGTTCTTGTTGTCAAAAACGGCTCCGAAGTTTTAACTAAGTAGTCACGCAGAAATACAACCATTATTATTGTTCTAAAACAATCTTAAATATTCCTTTGGCGTTTCTAAAGTAGATTGCGTTTTCGGTATTATCATAGGCGAAATCTTCGACGCCGTTCGTGATTCGCACGATGTTTAAAGGCAAGACATCATCTATTTCTACAAAGTACAAATTGGATTCATCTTGAATTAGCACATGACCACCATCCTTGTACCAAGTGATAGTTTTTATATTTTTTGACAAGCCGGTTTCTAACTTAAGATATTTATCTTTATCAATTCTGTAAACCGTGAGTGGTCCGTCATAGTCGGCGAAAATCAGAAATTGGCCTTGAGGTGAGCTCGAAAATTCCCTAACCTTGTCCGCTATTTTTATGGCATTACCGTCCTCGTTTAACATAAGAAGCCGTCCGTTTGACTCCAAAATGAAGACTCTACCGGATGTATCTATGTTAAGTTTTGGCAATGTTCTGTCGGCGGGAGCTTCCATAAGTTTGGACGTGTTTCTGAAAATCAGGTTGTAAGAAAATATTCCGCGAGAATCTAAAAAGATGATTCGGTTTTCTCCAACTGTGAAATCTTTAACATTGTCGGCCACTTTTTCTATTGTTAATTTGACGGTATCTAAGTTATAAAGCGCCCCTTGTGTTTGAATAACGAGTCTTTTGTCATTGAAAGGATGGAATAAGACTTTAACTATTGGGACTGTCCCGGGGAGGCCAAGGCGCGATTCTTTAAGGTTGTTCAAAAGCGTGTTGATATTTAGGACAGAGTCGTTACTGGAGAAGTCGGATAGATAATAATTCTTCCTGTCGTCTCTATAAGTGATGATTGGCCCGCTATCCACGAAATCAATTACTCTATTGCCAATGATTTTTTCGCCACTCACTCTTATTTCCCCATCCTTTTCTAAAATCAGGGTACCATCTTTGACATAAAATCTATCCGCTGGCCCAAAGACGCCTTCGGGCCTGATATTCGGGAAAAGAGTTACTTTTTCAAAAACGGATACGGCGGACGGTTTTACTTCCACGGATTTAACCCAGCCGTAGTAACCATCTTTGTTTACCGAAAGCTTATAACTTCCCTCCGCGAGGTTGTCAATGAAAGTTCCGGAATTGATTATGCCTGATTGGTTTTCTACTTCAACGCCGTTAAGATTTATAATCGCATCCGTGGGATCGCTCCTCACGTAAATTCCTCCGGTTTTTTTGAAAGAGAAAGTTTTAAAATCTAATCTGGTGCCGATTCCGTAAGCCACCAATAAGGCTCCGGAGGCCATAAACATTAAAGTGAGTAAGTAAAATAAAGCCCTTCTGGTTCTAATAGACATTATTCTATAATAAGTTGCGTTAAATTTATTGTAAACGACTGAAAAACTCTTATCGGATTTTAAAGCGCTTGTAAATACTAAGTATATCAGATATGATATTAAAGTTATGGCTACAAAATTAGCAACTCGTGGGATTGGAACTTTTATTGCTCATGTGCGAGAACTGCAAGGCATTACCCAGGCTGAACTTGGGAAAGCCATCGGCACAAGCCAAAGTGCCGTTGCGCGCATGGAGAAAGGTGAACAAAATCTGACGCTTGAAATGATAGACAAGGTGAGCGCCGCCTTAAACACCTCACTCGTCAGTCTCTCAAAAGGAAGCATGAGTTTCGAAGTTGAAGGTGGTCGTTCACTCAAAGGCGCTGTCGTTACGAATACATCAAAGAATGCCGCTACCTCGCTGCTTTGCGCGTCTCTTTTGAATGATGGTAAAACTTTGTTCAAAAATATGCCTCACATTGAGGAGGTTTCCCGTATGCTCGAAGTGCTTAAGAGTATTGGCGTTGCCTGCCGATGGCTCGGCGACGATATTGAGATTAAAACTGCGGATACAATAACGCTTGAGGGATTAAACCACGATGCCGCTATAAAAACCCGCAGCGTTCTTATGCTTGCCGGCTCTCTTATCCACCGGTTAAATGAATTCCGATTGCCTTACGCCGGCGGTTGTAAGCTTGGATCGCGCACGGTGCGACCGCATCTCTACGCGTTGGAAAAACTTGGCGTAGAAACCATTGTTGAAGAAAATGATTACCGTTTCATCCGTAAAAAGCTCAAACCAGGCCGCGTTGTTATGTACGAATCTGGCGACACGGCAACGGAAAACGCTTTGCTTGCCGCCGCGCGGATTCCGGGAAAAACAACCATCGTATTCGCGTCGGCAAACTATATGGTGCAGGATTTATGCCGTTTCCTCCAAACTATCGGCGTAGGAATAGAGGGGGTTGGTACCACAACGCTTACTGTCCACGGGAAAGTTCATATCGCCGTCGATACGACATATTATCCCAGCGAAGATCCCACCGAATCCATGTTTTTTATCACGGCTGCTATCGTGACCAATTCACAACTTACGATTGAACGTTGCCCGATAGATTTTCTTGAGCTTGAACTTTTAAAACTGGAAAAGATGGGCTTGAAGTATAATATTAGCCATCGGTATAAGGCGCGAAACGGTTTTACTGACCTTGTTGACATAAAAGTGTATCCCTCAAAACTTACGGCCCTTGAGGAAAAAATCTATGGCAGACCATACCCCGGTCTTAATATCGATAATCTGCCGTTTTTCGCCGTCATAGCGACACAGGCTCATGGCACGACCTTTATCCATGATTGGGTATACGAAAAACGCGCGCTATATTTTACCGAGCTTGATAAACTCGGCGCGCAGACTATTCTTGCCGACCAGCACAGAATTTACATTACGGGGAAAACACCGCTCAAAGCAGCCGAGCTCGTCTGCCCTCCGGCGCTTCGACCCGCGACTATTATCCTTATCGCGATGCTCGGGGCGCAAGGCAAATCTGTATTGCATAACGTCTACAGCATCAACCGCGGCTACGAAAATCTCGTCACCCGTTTAAACAATCTCGGCGCGAAGATGCGAAAGATACGGCAAGAAGCTTGACTTACCGGAACTCATTTTTTGACACCCTTACCAGGGAAGGATAAAATACATTTTAAAGTCTGGATTTGCGCGCTGGCGCTGCGCTTGTGATAGCCGCTTCAATGGCTGAAGGCGTTAGCTTCATTTAACCGCCGATATAAAAGGAATTTAGCAATGATTGTTAAAAGGATAGGAATAGACTTGGGAACGACTAACACTGTAGTTTTTGTTCCGGGAAGGGGCTTTATAATCAATGAACCTACCATTGTTGCTTTAAGTTTGCCGGAAAATTCGGTGATGGCCGTTGGCGCCGAAGCTAAGGAAATGATAGGGAGAACGCCAGGAGATATAGCCGCTTACCGCCCTTTAAAAGACGGCGTTATCGCGGATTATTACATTACGAGAGCCATGATTAAGTACTTCATAAATAAGGCTGTTGGCAAGTGGAATTTATTTAGGCCTGATGTGGTGATTTCCGTTCCGGCCGGGATTACGGCCACGGAAAGAAGGGCAGTCACTAATGCGGCGAGGGAAGCTGGCGCCAAAAACGCCTATGTTATTCGTGAGCCACTTTTAGCGGCCTTGGGAGCTGGCATAACGATTAATTCATCTCATGGCAACATGATTATTAATATTGGCGGCGGTACTTCCGAGGTAGCTGTAATATCTCTAGGTGGAATTGTTTGTTGGTCAAGTTTAAGAGTAGCTGGTAACAAGTTTGACATGGCCATAATAAATTATGTTAAGAAAAAATACGCCGTCTCCATTGGCGAGCAGACAGCCGAAGCTATTAAAATATCAGCCGGCTCAGCGATGCCTTTGAAAAACAAGCTGGAATTCCAGTTTAGGGGGAGAGATTTAATGTCTGGATTACCGAAAGACCTCACGATAAATTCCAATGAAATTACGGAGGCTTTAAACCCCCACTTAATGGAAATCGCGGCATCAGTTTCAGGAGTTTTCAATGTTACTCCGCCCGAACTTATTGCCGATGTAATGGAAAAAGGGGTCATCTTGTCCGGGGGCAGCGCCTCTTTAAGGAACATCAATGAATTCTTCAAAAGGCTTTTAGGCGTTGAGATGTATGTCGCCGAAGAGCCGATATTCTGCGTGGCTAAAGGGACTGGGGTCATCCTTGACCATCTCGATACTTATAAGCGCACTCTTTTAAACAAAAAATAGTATGCTGTTCGGTCATAAAAACTTGGTTAACAATTTTAAGCGTTTAGCTGACTGCGGGCGTCTCGCGCACGGCTATATTTTTTTTGGTGAGGCGCAAGTTGGTAAAAGCATGTTTGCCAAATGTTTAGCTAATTATCTTGAATACGGGTTTTTTGAAGAACCTAAAAAATACCTGAACGAAACCTTGATAATTGGACCAAATGATTCTGGTGGCAAATCGGGAATTGGCATAGATGTTATACGGGATATAAAACGGTTTCTTTTCGCCTTGCCTGCCAAGTCTAATTTTAGGATTGCGATAATTGATGATGCGCAAACTTTAACCTCGCAGGCGCAGAACGCAATTCTGAAGATTGCCGAAGAACCCCCGGCGTCAGGATTGATAGTACTTATCACTCCTAATCCCGAGACGATTATTCCGACGCTTCAGTCAAGATTCCAGAAAGTTTATTTTCCCAGGGCATCTTCAGTCGATATCAGTGAATACTTAATTAAAGAACTGAACATCGGAAAAGCTGAAGCTTCTAAAATCGCGGGGCTCTCTTTCGGCCGGATAGGAAGAGCAAAAAATTTGGCTGTTATGCGTGACAATGACATGAATGAAATCGTGAACAGGTTTTTGAAAGCTAAAAGCGGCAATTTGGCGCTTATTAAAGACATAGTGGACAATGTTCCTAAACTAAATTCCTTTTTAGAGGCGCTTATCTCAAATCTCGGAAACGACGTTCAGAAGAACTATCCTCGCTTGAAATCTATTATGAGGACGATTACTCTTATGTCGCAGTTCAACCTAAATAAAAGGTTGCAATTGGAGGCATCATTAATATGGAATATTTAAAAGAACTGAAAACTAAATTCGAGAGTATAACCGCGTCTTTAAGAGAAGAGTTGGGGGCCATTAGAAGCAATCGTCCTACGCCGAAACTGGTGGAAAACATTAAAGTAAATTATCTGGAGCAGAATCTTACGGTTAAGCAACTTGGGGGCATCTCTATCGAATTGCCCAGAGATATTGTGATAACCCCATGGGACAGGAGTTGCCTCGCCTCCGTAGTGAAGGCGATTGAGGCCGCCAATTTGGGGGTTAGCGTTATAGGCCAGGGAGATTCCGTGAGGGTCAAACTTCCAGAACTTACGAACGAGCGCCGCAACGAGTTGACTAAGATTGTTAAGTCAACAGCTGAAGAGATGCGAATTAGAATGAGGATGGAACGCGACGCGATTAATAAAAAGGTCAACGAAGAGGCGGATGAAGACGTCAAGTTCAAAGCTAAAAAAGAACTTCAGGAGATGGTCGACTTATTCAATAAATCAACAGATTCTTTGGTGGAAAATAAAACAAAAGAACTCTCGGAATAATAGATGACTACCTTAATAATCGCGGTAATTTTTTTGGCGGTACTTATCATAGGCCACGAATTTGGCCACTTTGCCGTGGCTAAACTATTCGGCTTGAGAGTTGATGAATTCGGTTTTGGTTTCCCGCCCAGGATATTGAGTAAGAAAGTCGGCGAGACGGAATATACTTTAAACGCGATTCCTTTCGGAGGTTTCGTTAAAATTTATGGCGAGGACAGAAACGGCGTCGGCGCGGGAGATGATAAACGCAATTTTCAAAACATGGCTTCTTATAAGAAAGCTCTTGTAATAGTTTCCGGCGCCGTCATGAATTTTTTGATCGGATGGCTTGCAATATCAGCCGTTTTTATGATTGGAACGCCTCAGTCGGTTTTTGTAGGCCAAGTTCAAAGCGGTTCGCCCGCCTCTCTCGCCGGTATTGTTTCCGGCGATAGATTAGTTGAATTCAAGATGATTACAGATTTTACTTCTTTCATTGATTCGAACAGAGGTCAAAACATAGCTCTAAAGATTACAAGGAACAACGAAGAGATAAATATAAATGTTACCCCCAGAACCAATCCTCCGACTGGGGAAGGGCCGTTGGGAGTTTCCCTTATAGACGGAGGAGTTCCGAAACAAAGTTTCTTTAGGGCCTTATACGATGGCCTCAAAACTTCCGCTTCGATAATCGCCGTTATCTTCGCAAGCATTTTCAGCTTAATTATCAGTCTTTTTTCCGGTAATTGGGGACTTGCTTCCACCGTGAGTGGTCCGGTTGGGATTTTTGCTTTCCTGGGCACCGCGACCAGCTTGGGCATTGTTTATCTTTTCCAGATATTGGGGCTAATTTCCTTGAATCTGGCGGCCATGAACGTGATACCGTTCCCAGCGTTGGACGGAGGACGTCTTTTCTTTGTAATTTACGAGAAAATCTCCGGCGGTAGGCTTAGCGAGCGATTTGAAAGCCTAAGCCATGCCATCGGTTTCGCAATACTGGTATCTCTTATGATTGCTGTTACTATTAAGGATATTATGAAACTAATATGAGACAAAGCGAACTCTTCACTAAAACAATAAAAGAGGTACCTAAAGACGAGGAGGCGATTAACGGGAAATTGCTCGTAAGGGCCGGGTTTATAGATAAGGTAATGGCGGGCGTTTACAACTTTCTGCCTTTGGGAGTTAAGGTATTAAGGAATATTGAGAAAATCATAAGAGACGAAATGGTTTTTTTAGGAGGTGAGGAGGTTTTAATGCCTTCCCTTCATCCTAAGGCTAATTGGGAACAAACCAGCCGTTGGGGAAGTTACGATAGTCTCTTTAGGTTCACGAGTTATTATTCTAAAATCGATTACGTCTTAGGTCCCACCCACGAAGAAATAGTTGCCCCGCTTGCGAAGAAATTCATCGTTTCATACAGGGATTTGCCTCGATACATATTCCAAATCCAGAATAAGTTCAGAGATGAAAAACGAGCCAAATCGGGAATTCTTCGCGGTCGTGAGTTCATTATGAAGGATTTGTATTCTTTCCACAGAAGCGAAAAAGACCTTGATGCTTATTATGAAAAAGCTAAAAAGTCATACGCGAAAATATATAAAAAGATGGGTCTTGGAGATTCTACTTATCTGACATTTGCCTCCGGAGGGACTTTCTCCAAATATTCTCACGAGTTTCAGACGCTCACTCCAGCCGGCGAGGATTATATTCATATATGCGATAAGTGCGCTGTGGCCGTGAATGATGAAATCATTAGTGAACAGAATGCTTGTCCTAATTGCGGCAATAAAAAGCTTCGCGAAGAGAAAGCTGTTGAAGTTGGTAATATATTCAAACTGAAAACCAAATATTCAGTTCCATTCGGTCTGCGTTACAAAGACGAACAAGGCAAAGAACAGGACGTAATAATGGGTTGCTATGGCATAGGCTTAGGCCGTTTAATGGGAACGATAGTTGAGGTTCATCATGACGACAAAGGAATCATCTGGCCAGAATCAGTTTCGCCCTTTAAGGCCCACCTTATCGCCGTCGGTAACAAGAAAAGCTTCAGTAAAGCTGAGAAGTTTTATAAGGAGCTCCATAGTCGAGGCATTGAGGTTCTATATGATGATCGTGATGTTTCAGCGGGAGGGAAATTTGCCGAGGCGGACCTCATGGGCATTCCTTATCGGCTGGTTGTAAGCGACAAAACAGGCGCGAAGATAGAAGTTAAAAAGAGAAAAGAAAACAAAGTTGAGTTAAAAAACTATGGGGATCTTAGAAAGATTTTATAAAAACATCGGCATCGATTTGGGAACGGCAAATTTCCTGCTCTATCTTAAAGGACAGGGAATTGTTGTTAATGAGCCGACCCTGGTAGCGGTAAACACCCGAACAGGACAAATTTTGGCGGTAGGCGTTGGCGCTAAAAAAATGCTCGACCGAACGCCTGCCCACATCAATCTTATTAAGCCTCTTATGGCCGGGGTTATTTCCGATTTCGAAACCACCGAAGAAATCATCAAATATTTTTTAAGGAAAGTAAGCGAAGACAGTTTCATTTCAAGATATAAATTAGCGGCCGTCAGCGTTCCGACCAACTTGACCGAAGTCGAAAGAAAATCCGTTGAAGATGCGGTAATGTCTGCCGGAGTCTCCCGGGCCCTTCTGGTCGAAGAACCCATTGCTTCCGCTATCGGCGCTAGGCTTCCGGTTGAAGAGGCCATCGCTAATATGATTGTTGATGTGGGCGGCGGAACAACCGAAATTTCTATAATTTCTGTCGGCGGTACGGTCGTTTCTAAAAGCTTGAAGATTGCCGGGCAGAGATTTAATGAAGATATTATGAGATTCGTCAAAGACGAATTTAAGCTTATTATCGGGGAGCCGACCGCTGAAGAGCTTAAAATTAATATAGGGTCGGCCACCAGCCTCGATGAAAAAATGGAGATGGCGGCGCGTGGTCGGGATATCGGAACCGGCCTTCCTAAGGAAATTCTGGTAAGGGGGACGCATGTTCGCGCCGCGATGAGCAAATCATTGAAGTTGCTGGTTGAAGAAATAAAAATACTCATCGAAGAAGCCCCGCCCGAACTTGTAGGAGATATTTTACGGCGCGGCATTCATCTCTCTGGGGGAGGCAGTTTGTTAAAAGCTTTGGATAGATATATTGAAAAAGAGATCTCGGTTCAAACGGAGGTTGTCGATGACCCTCTAACGTGTGTCGTAAGGGGGCTGGGGATTATAATAGAGGACCTGGATAAATATGAACCGATACTGTCGAATCAGCAGAAGCCAAAAATAATAAACCCGTGAGGTATTTTTATGGCGCCCTACTGCTCATTACTGCCTCCGTGTTATTAATACACGGTGACGTCTTAAGTTTAAAGTTTTCTACCATCAGATTGTTAGGTAATGTCGGCCAAACTTTAGATTCCGGCGGCAATCTACAGGACAGAATCGCGATTTTGGAAAAAGAAAACGAAGATTTGAGGGTTCAGATTTTTAACAATAGCATCAGCTCTGGCAGTAACGTCAAGGTTTATTCAAGTTATCCGTTCAACAGCAGAAAAGACATCATTATCGCTGGTGGTTCTAATGATGGCTTTAAAGACGGCGATGTCGTTACGTTCGGAGATAAAATCTTGATAGGTAGAATAAGCGCTGTTTTTAATTCGTCAAGTATTGTTAAAACTGTTTTCGATGCCGATTGGGAAATGGCAGTAAGAATCGGCGTTCATGAAGTCGATGGACTTTTTAAAGGCGGTTCAAATCCTACTGTGACTCTCATACCTCAAGAGGCCGATATTAAAGCGGGAGATTTGATTATTTCATCAAGCTCCGAATTCCCTTATGGTTTGGAGGTAGGCATTGTAAAGAATATTAACGATGTTGTGAGCACTCCTTTTAAAGCGGCGAACGTTGATCTGGGTGTGCAATTATGGCAATTGAAGGATGTTAAAGTTCATCATTAGCGCAACAGTCGTCGCTTTAGTTTCTTTATTGCAGACCACCAATCTTGCTTTCGTAGGCGGTGTAAAGCCGGACTTCTCTCTTGTCTTGGTATTATTTATGTCCATATTGTACAAAGACTGGCTTAAGAGGTCGATACTTATTTTTATCGCCGCTTTTGTTTTGAAATTCAGCCCCGGCTTAGAAATCGAAAATGTTATTTTCATTGTGAGCGCCATAACTGGAGTATTGTTATTAGATTGGTTGCCGATGAGCCCCATATTAAATTTATTCATAATCACTGGGGCGGCAACAGTCGTTTTTAACTTAAGTGCTTTCGAAATCCAAGTCTTTGCTGAAGAATTTATTTATAATCTGATGGTGCTTTCTCTTTGTCTTGTGATATACAACCTATGGCGAAGAAAGTAAAAAAGAAGGAGATAGATTTCGATGAAGTTGTTTCAGACAGCGTTTCGGGAGATTTAGGTTCCAAAGAACTCCCTTTAAAAAAACATCCTTTTAACGCGGTTTTCACCGTATCTCTTGCTATTGCTTCCGTCGTCTTACTTAGGACATTCATTTTGGGCGGGGCAGAACAC
>JACOTQ010000057.1 GCA_016178255.1 Candidatus Colwelliibacteriota bacterium
GCCGATTTTTTTCATCAATTCCTGATTTTCCCCAATCGGCACTTTTGACCCCTTTAAGTCAATCTGTTTTATAGTATCAGCTATCCATGGAGTAGCCGTTGATATGGAAAGCCATCGGAGTCGGTCCGTCGCGGCATCAACCATGGATAGGGCAGTAAGGTCATACCCAAACTCCTCCGCAACGGCGGAGGTCATCTCTTTAGCCATATCTTCTTCCTCAAGAGTCTTAAGCGATATTTCATCGAGTCTACGGAGCAAAGCCATAGTTTTGTTGCGAACCGCGAGTTCCGCGTTCCGCTTGTAGAGTTCCTCCATCAGCCTCTTCGCCGTGCCCGGGTCAGTTTGCGCCTGTTCGGAAACCGATGTTGCGAGGGGAGCATCCGATGGTAAACTATCTCTTTTAAAATGAGAAAATAATGACATTTATTTTAGATATAAATATAACACGGCGGATAGAAAAGACAGTGCCCTCACAGTAGTACATCCGGAAGCTGGTCCTGGGGGATTTGGGAAAGTTCTTTGCGAACAGCGTCTTTGCAAATCTCAACGGATGCCGCTCCGAAAAGCTCCTCGTGTCTCTTCATAAGAATCCCCAAAACCTCCTTAGAGTCGCCCTCGACGGAAAGTGAATTATTTTTAACGTCGATATTGAGTCCCCGTATTTTTGTCGCTTCATCCCAAGCAACAGGACCTATAACACGCGCTTGCCCGCGGATAATCTCCGTTACCAGATTGTTAATTGCCGCGTTCGCTCGCGGGGCAAAAGCGAGAAGCTCGGCCCTCGCGTGAGAGCTTATTCCCTGAATATCTAAAGCGTTAACGCCAGCTGAAAGCAAAAACATCGCGCTTAAAAACAAGAGGTCGACCCAATCGGAGGAATAATATGTTCCTTGTGTTGTCGTATAAGAAAATGAAAAATCCGCCAAGTACATTGCAAGAAAGCCGATTAACAATAAGTCTATCGGCCACTTAAACCGGCCCTCCAAAGCTTGATAAGACAATCCATATATCAAGGCAATAATTGTAAGCAGGAAAGCGTCGAAAAGCGGATACAAAACATCCAAGGTCATTTTAAGAATTCCCGACTCTGTAAAGTCAAAAGCTCCGCCTCTCGCAACCGACAAAAGAAGATAGTATGAAACGGATAGGCTCAGCATAATAATGGCGGCGATAATAGCCTTACCGCGCGAAGTGCGCATTTTATAGCCAGCGCCTATCCCTTTGCCCAGATTGAAAAGTCCTATAATCCAAAAGGGAGGGGCTAAAATAAAACCCACATCAGCGAGTGATGGATAAGGGACTTCAACATTCTGCACGATGTTGTAATAAGAAAATACCAGCGACCCTAACCCCCACATGATTAAGCCAACCGAAATAAAGAAAATGGCCCGCCCGAGGAGCGCCGATAAAAACCCCCATTTTCTTGAGAGTAAAATCCCAAATAACCCTCCAGTTATAGGAAACGCTCCCAAGGCGACAAGGCTCCAATAATAATTGTGATATGCATTTACATTCCCCGTTGCCCAAATCCAAGTCCAGTACGCAACACACAGGAAATAACCGGAAAGTAAAACTTGGACCGCGCGCTGTTTAATTGGGACTATAACTGACATAAATTATTTAAGACCGTCTGGGATTTCTTCCGCTGGAACTTGCGAAATCATTTTCCGGACGGAATCGCGATTCACTTCCCGGGAAGCCTGTCCGAAAAGGCGTTCGTAACGAGCCGCGAGATTTTCCAAAACAACCCGCGAATCACTTTCAACCAAATAAACTTTGTTTTGTTCTACATCCACGGCGATTCCGGAAACTTGTTCGGCCTCATTCCAAGCGAGCGGTCCCATAATTGTCGCCTGCCCCTGAACTATCAGAGTTGCAACCTGGTCCAATTGTTGCCACACGCGTTCTCCTATACTCGCCTTTGTCTCCGGTCCTAACCGAGGCGAAACGTACTTAACATCCAGCTGAATTATGCCTAAGGTCATCACAAGATACGCAATCATGTAAAGCGCGTCTCCGTAATTCGCGACCCCGAACCCTCCAAACGCTCCGCTGTAAGCTTGGTAAAGAAAATTATAGTCGGCAATATACTGCATCAAAAGCGCTAAGAGGATAAATAGCACCTTCCCCCTCATGATGCCGCCCAGCACTTTTCGAGAAAGAAGAAATGTCGCAAGCGCTAATGTCACATAAATTGCCTGACCCAGCGGATAACCAAAATCAAAGAACGTCCTCAGGGGTTCCGACCAATCAGATTTATATTCTCGCAAGAAAAACCAGTACTATAAAGCCAACCCTGCTACAGGTATCGCTACCGCTTGAATCTGGTTCGCTAAGTAACGCAGCGAGATTGCGGCGCCGGAAGCTCGGGCTAGAAGGATAATCCCATAGATATAAAATGGGATGCTTCCGAAAAAACCGACATCAGCCAAAGATGGATATGGAATCGCAATGCCGCCAAGAACATTATAGTAGCCGAAAACGTTCTGGCCGAAAACTTGAAAAAGAAGCCCGATAGCGAACATCATAATGGCCCGCCCCATAACACTGCCAAAGCCGCCCCACCTCCGGGCAATTGCCAGTCCATAAACGCCTCCAATAATCGCGAAAGTCTGATAAGAATTTGCCCAAATAGCGCGATTTAATTCTGAAGCTTCAAAAACTCCTGAATTAAGCCATAGCCACCATAATGAAAACACAAATAGCAAAACAAGGAGCAGCCGTGCCAAACGATTATTCTTAAGAAATTGAATAAATGCGGTTAGCATAATTACTTAATATATTACCGCATTTCGACTGAATTAAAAATGGTATTTAGGTATTATTATCGCAACACATCCGGAACCTGCTCCGGTGGAAGCTGGGAAAGAAACTTGCGGGTTACATCCTTGCAAATCTCGAGGGATGCGTTACCGAAGAATTCTTCGTATTGCCCAACAAGCTTTTCCAAAGCCATCTTAGGGTCGCCCTCAACGGAAAGGTTGTTATTTTTAACATCAAGCTTAAGTCCGGGGACTCTCGTCGCTACGTCCCAGGCAACCAGGCCTATAATGCTGGCTTGGCCCTGGATAATTTCTAAAACCAAACTATTGA
>JACOTQ010000024.1 GCA_016178255.1 Candidatus Colwelliibacteriota bacterium
AATAACCATATGTGGGATTGGGGAGGAGAGGCGCTTCTTGACACCGTAAGGATTTTGAAATCGAATGGCATCATTCCTATTGGCGCTGGCGAAGACGAGCTTTCCGCTAACGGCTCTGTTGTAAGGAAGGTTGGCAGTACGAAAGTTGCGTTTCTTGCCTATACTACATTATATCCCCATAGTCTTGAGGCAAGCGGCAACAAGCCTGGTATTAGTCGGTTTGATGAGGATGCTATCGCGGCTGCGATTGGAGCCGTCAGGCAAAATGCCGACATTGTCGTGGTTTCACTGCATTGGGGGGAAGAATACGAAAGCAACGCGAATGCGGAGCAAAAGCGTATTGCCCGGACGCTTATCGTCGCCGGCGCGGATATCGTGGTGGGGCATCACCCGCATGTTGTCCAGGAAGTTGAGCGGTACGGAAACGGTTTGATTTTCTATAGTCTTGGCAACTTTGTGTTTGACCAAAATTTTTCAGACGCAACGATGGAAGGGTTGATGATGGAAGTAACGATTATTGACGGCAGCATAATTACCGCACGGCAAATACCCCTCAAGATTTCGCCTACTTTCCAGCCGTACATTCCTGAATTATGATGTAAGCATGGTTATATATATCGGCGCCGACCATAGAGGGTTTAAATTAAAGGAGACTCTGAAGAATTACCTAAGCGGGGAGGGTTATGCAGTCGTTGACTTGGGGAATGACAAATATGATAAGGCAGACGACTATCCGGATTTCGCGGCGAAAGTGGCGGAGAAGGTGAGCGTGGATTCTAACGAAAACAGAGGAATATTGATTTGCGGGGCGGGGGTCGGGGTTGATGTAGTCGCCAATAAGTTTCGAGGCGTGAGATCGGTTTTGGCGTTGTCAGAAGAACAGGTTACTGCTTCCCGTAATGATGATGATGCGAACATTATTTCTATCGCGGCGGATTTCGTGGATGAGGAAAAAGTGAAGAAAATGGTAGACATTTGGTTAAAGACGCCTTTTTCCGGAGAGGAGCGGCACAAGAGAAGATTGCAGAAAATCAGTGAGATAGAAAAAGGCCAAGCCTGATAGCTTGCCAATTATTTTGGAGAACCAGAATAATCCGCCTCCTGCTGGCGGATTTTCTTTGCCCTCGGCGCTGAAACTTTGCTTCGCAAAGACCAAGCTTTCAGCGCCTGCGGGATATTCTCCAAAATAATCAGCAAGCTCTTTTTTTTAAACACAACGCTCCGCCCTTCCTTGTTTTATGAAACCTGCGGAGCCGTCTGAGCTTGGTCTTGCCGAAGGCGAGTCAGACGGCGAGCATAAGCGAGTCCCGCGCTGGCGGGACGAGCGGGTTGAATAAAGCAAGGAAGGGCGGAGCTGACGTGCCTTATTTATCTGATATAATGTATTAATGGTCATTCCTGTTGTTAACTGCAAGGATTTTGAAACGGCGAGCGCTCAAATAAAAAAAGCGATATCTTTTTTTCCGCCGGCGGGCGGGTGGATTCACATTGATGTTGTTGATGGCAGGTTCGCACCTAACATCACCTGGGGAGATCCGGAAGATTTATCGAAGTTGAGATTAATGCATCCGAATATCAGTTTTGAGATACATCTGATGGTCCAAGACCCGGAAGACGTTGTTGAATCGTGGTTTAGCGCCGGGGCTAAGAGAGTAATTGTTCATGTTGAATCTATTAATGATGGCAGCATATCCCGCGTTTTGGAAATTGCGGATAAATATAACGCTGAAGTGATGTTAAGCATTGCTCCAGCAACTTCACTTGAAAACCTCCAATCCTATATCGAGAAAGTAAAACAGTTTCAGGTTTTGGCGGTTAGTCCTGGTTTGGCCGGACGGGAATTTGATGTTAGTGTCATTGAAAAAATAAAGTTTTTGCGGCAAAACGCGCCCAATGCTAAAATAGAAGTTGACGGCGGCGTGAATTTGGAAACGGCCAAGTTGGCCAAAGAAGCCGGAGCCGATGTATTCGTTGCCGCTTCTTATATATTCGGAAGCGATAGTCCGGGAAAAGCTTACCAAGAATTAAATGAACTTACACGATAGCAAAGTAAAACTGCTCGAAGAAATTGCCAATCGCGTTAGAGAAACGATTATTGAAACTCTCCTTGAGGCGGGGAGCGGACATTCGGCGGGCCCGTTGGGGATGGCAGATATTTTCACCGCTTTTTATTTTCACATTTTAAACCACGACCCCAAGAGACCGAATTGGCCTGATAGAGACAGATTAATACTTTCCAATGGGCATATTTGTCCGGTGCGGTACGTGACTATGGCTTATGCCGGCTATTTCCCCTTGGAAGAGTTGAAGACATTGAGGAAACTTAATTCCCGGCTCCAGGGACACCCGCATCGTACCAGCTTGCCCGGGGTTGAAACTACTTCCGGGCCTTTGGGATCAGGTTTGGGGCAATCGGTGGGAATATCTTTATCCGCCCGGTTGGGTAACAAGAAATACAGAGTTTATTGTCTTATGTCTGACGGCGAGCAGGATGCCGGCAACACCTGGGAAGCGGCCATGTTTGCCGGAAAAAACAAACTAAGCAACATAACCGCCGTGATGGACAGGAATAATATCCAAATAGACGGCTATACGGAAAACATTATGCCTTTGGAGCCATTGAAAGATAAATACGAGTCTTTCGGCTGGCATGTCTTGGAGATTGATGGGCACAGCTTTGAGCAAATTATTGATGCCGTAAATGAGGCTAAAGCCATTTATGAAAAACCGACCATAATTATTGCCCATACTATCCCCGGCAAGGGAGTCAGTTTTATGGAAAGAGACTATCTCTGGCACGGCAAGCCCCCGACGAAGGAAGAGGCTGCGATTGCCTTGAAAGAATTACGGACTTTGGGAGGAAAAATTAAAAGCGAACATCAATAATGACGGGATTAATGAGTTTACTTAAGAGAATATTTCACTTAAAAGAACGCGAGGTTTCAAGGACCGAACCCGGTTTTGAGGAAATGGAAAGGAAGACTCCCAAGACCGGAATTATACTCCTTATTATAATGTTTGCTCTCGGCCTTTCTTTCGGGTGGGTCGCGGTTGATGATTTGGCGCGGGTTCCTGCCATGCCGCCTGAACTATCATCGTGCAGTAATCGATATCTAAGCGAAGGCAGTTCGTATGATTCGACTCCGATCTACTCAAGGCTTGAAGAATCTTACCCGGATTCACGGAAATACTTCTACGATGATTCTCGTAATTGCCAGTTTAACGACTTGGAAAACCAGAACGGCATTCCAGCTTTAATATCTAAGCGGCTCCCATTGGAGGACCAATTAAGGGTTGTTTCGGAGAAATATAATAATACGCAAAACACGCTTCAAGAAACGCGTCGTCAGGTTCAGGATTTGCGGTCAAAGTACGGAATCGGCCTTGAAGAAAAGCAGGCCAATATTCCTAATAAGATATTTCCAGTAACGCCTGATATTCAAAACCAGATTTTGAAGCTTGGAGAAACGGAGAAAGGATTGGAGCAAGACGTCGCTCGTTA
>JACOTQ010000059.1 GCA_016178255.1 Candidatus Colwelliibacteriota bacterium
ACAAAGGCCGAGATAAGGAATCTTATTCTTGCGAACATAAGAAATGGCGTTGATTATCCCTTCAACGCCTCGCTCTCCGAATCCCCCCGGCACGACAATGCCGTCATACTTTTTAAGCTTGAGAAGATTAGCCTTTGCCTTCACGCCCTTAGCGGGTTCAAAATCTTCTGCGTTTATCCAGTCTATAACAGGTTTCCTTTTTTCATAGAACGCGGCGTGCTTTATAGCTTCAATCACCGAGATATATGAATCGGCCAGCACGTAACTGCCGGTACCGAAATATTTGCCGACAATGCCGATACGCACCGTCTTTTTTGAACTCTTGATTCTATTCACAAGCGAACGCCATTCCAAAAGGTCTCTGCTTCGGGGCTTAAGCCCAAGTTTATTTAAAATGCTCCCGCTGATGTCGTCATTCTCAAAATTAACAGGTACTTCGTAAACGCTCTCCACATTCGGAGCGGCAATCACATCCTCTTCCCGCACGCTGCAATGAAAAGCCAGCTTCTCCTTCCGCTTCTTATCTATCGGCACGTGCGCTCGCGCGACGATAATATCGGGATGGAGACCGGCGGCGTTCAAGGCGCGCACCGCGTGCTGCGTGGGCTTTGTTTTAAGTTCGTTGTCATTGTCCAGGAGCGGCAAGAAACTCACCAAAATGAGTACAACATCGGCAGGCTGTTTTATCTTGAGCATCCTCACGGCTTCAAGAAAAAGCAGATTTTCATATTCCCCGGCGGTGCCGCCAATTTCGGTAATGACTATTTCGGCGCCGTTTACCGCCGCCGCGTGGTTAATGCGGTTAATAACTTCAATGGGAATATAAGGCACGACGCTTACCGACTTCCCCTCGTAACCCAAGTTACGCTCGCGATTGATAACCGAAAGGTAAATACTGCCTGTCGTCATATAATTGGTGCGGCTAAGGTCGCGGTTAAGGAAACGCTCATAGTTCCCCATATCCTGGTCGCATTCCATCCCGTCATCTAAAATAAAAACCTCACCGTGTTCGGTGGGGTTCATTGTGCCCGCGTCGACGTTTACGTACGGGTCGATTTTTACGGCGGTGACTTCAAACCCGCGGGATTGGAGTATCTTCCCTATGGAGCTCACGGTTATGCCTTTTCCCACTCCGGACATTACCCCTCCCACAACAAAAATATACTTCGGTTTTATTTTCCGCATTCCTGATTATCTAAAAGATAGCCTAATAAATTATCCCAATTATCTCAAGTTTATTAAAATAATTCCAGCCCCCGGCCCGTTTAGCCTTGACGAGGCTGATGGATAACTTATTTTATTGAAATAATAAGGACACCTTTTGAGGGGTGTCCTTGTTCTTCCGGCCTATTAGGCCATCACTATCGGAATTGGCCTTTCGCCGAACTCTTTTCGGTAGTCTGCCCGGGCGTCTTTGCACGCCAGGAAAACTTCCTTCTTGGGAGCATCCTCTTCTTTGGGGACGCCCTCAAAATATTCTTCCCAAAAACGGGAAGACAGTACTCCGAATGGGCTGTACTTCATATCGTTTTATAAAGAAACTTTAATTGATAATATTTAAAGCATACCATACTTCTACTATATTGTCAAGGCCATAAGAATGACCCCAGTACCCGCACTTCATTTCATCGGCCTCAAGAAGCGAACAAGATATCTTATAACGAGAAATGACGTTATAAGCAAAACCGGATAAAAAATGAATTTGTTGCCGAGCGCGAAAGCGACAGCCGAAAGCGCTGCGAGATATATATGCTGTCCAGCTTTTTGCCCGGAGACTATTTTCTCTATCGCTGAATCGAAAATTTCCGCTTGACTTAGACTCTCATCGCCTTTTTCCCCAGTAGGGGTAACCGTTTCTTTAATCTTATCACGCAAGGCAATTTCTTTGATTTCCACTTTCTTTTTAAGCGAATCGGCAAAACTGTCGATTGTGCCAATTACTTTTAATCCAGTATTCTTTACTGCTGTTACTCCCGCATTCTGCTCGACGGGGCTTTCTTTCGATTCTCTTAAAACCTTCGCTTCAGTCGCTGTTTCAATCGGAAGAGCGCTCTCAACACTGCCTGCGCCAACCTTCAAAGGATAAGTATCCTGGCCATCGGGTATACCATCGCCATCAGTGTCTTTTTTAAGGGGGTCGGTGCCTTGTTTAACTTCAACCGCGTCCGGAACTCCGTCGTTATCGTCATCAGCATCTTCACGGTCTCCAATTCTGTCCCCGTCGGTATCAATATCAGCAAACTGCTGGTCGGTCCCAGAAGAGTCGAACTTAAGCGTCACCGACTCCAGTGGTTTCCCGACAACTGATTTTTTAGCATCAACTATTTTCACATAGAGCGAATGGTCGCCGGGAGTCACCTTCCAATCAGCCCACTGTTCCAAAACTCTCCCGCTGATTATCGAAAAATCCGATTCACCTATTTGGGAAGCACCGTCAAAAAACTTAACCTTACCGACCAAATCGAATTGAGATTGGTTGTGTATCGCCGAATAAATGCGTATCTGGTCGCCAACGAAAAAAGGATTCCGGGAATACCAAATTCCGCTCACGAAACCGGCGTTCAGCGCTTCGGCGCTCGCCGCGTAAGCTGGCTGTGCCAAACAAATAGCACCCACGGCCGCAAAATAGAATATACAAAGTTTATTCACTATCTTAATTCTAACAGCTTCACGGCAAGCTTCAAATTAAAGCATCAAAATCATTGACACAAGATAATTATTGTTGTACTAATGCAGTAGTTATAAATCTCGAGCAGAGCCTCGAGTTTTTATAAAAGCCCTTTCACAACCAAATATAGAATAGAAAGGAGTAAACGATGATTATAGCTCTAACTGGACCGTCTGGGATTGGCAAAGGATTTATCAAGGAACAACTCCTGCGAACCTATCCATTCATCGAAGAACTGGCGTGGTTTACAACGCGCCCGCTTCGGCCGAATGAATCAGGCGGCAACAGAATCAATGTTCCGGATTTCCAATTCAACCAATTGGTCGAATCAGGAAACCTCGTTTTGGTGCAGAACCTATACGGCTATCGCTACGGATTAAGGAAACATGATTTGGCTCCTAGTCCAAGCGTGAAGCTTACGGAACTCCATATCGATAACTTAATTGAAGCGCTTAGAATCAACACAACAATCCTTGTCATTGGCTTAATAACCAGTGACCTTTCGCTCCTGCGAGAAAGGCTTTCAATCAATCGGAATACAGAAAGCCAAGCGGAGATAGAAAAT
>JACOTQ010000067.1 GCA_016178255.1 Candidatus Colwelliibacteriota bacterium
ATTTCACTAACGAACAGGACGCTGCCGAATTGGACAAGCAAGGAAGATTGGAAATTTTTCCAAGACGCGCTCTTACGCGTCGACGCTGTTGTCGTTGGCAGGAATACATATCAGTCCGCGGCCAACAAGTTGCGTAAGCGAAATACTTTCGTTCTCTCAAGCCGTCCGAAAACCGTTAGACGCAGGGGATTAGTTACTTTTGTTAATCCCGCCAACGTGAACCTCGCTCAATTTTTTCGGCAGTATAAAACCGTCGCGGTCCTTGGCGGCGGAGCGGTATATCGTTTTATGCTTGAGAACCATCTCCTCGACGAAATATACGTAACAATTGAGCCGCTAATTTTCGGCCGTGGGAAAGAAATGTTTATAGGTGGCACCCGGACGACGCGGCTGCTCCTGCTTTCGGCGAAGCGTCTTAATCGTATCGGGACTCTCCTGCTTCATTATAAGACTCTCCGCTAAGCGCCTATGTGTGTGGAGGAGAGGTGAGATAAAGAATTAGTGGGGGAGCGCGTGGTAAAAACATTGCCACGCGCTCCCTCGTTCAGTAGGGGGGCAAGTACGGCGGCGCGACGCACCACCGTAAACGCCCAACCTGTGTCCACTCCTTAAAAAGCTCCTCGTAAGTCACGAGAATCTCCTTGGTGAAAGAACCGCGTCTGTGAACCGACCAGGACACACTATCCCGATTAGCACAGCGATCAGATGATAAAAGGCAATTCTCATCTCATCGCTGTGCAAATCTTCTTCCACAAAAAACAAAAATTCCTCTTTGAGGAGAGGAATTGTTTAACGCGTTCTGTCTTTTTTAGGCTTTCTTCAGCTGAATCGCATCAAACCAACTCCTTCCGGCAAAGAAGAAGTAATAGCTAAAGAAAGCAAGGTTTTTCTGGCAGATGGATTTCATGCTTACTCTAAAGATAGGCCAACCTCGAAAGTCCGTCAATGTTGTAAATTTTCACAGGGCACATTTTGCAACCTATGTGCGCGGGGGAAGGAGAGTGTATAATTACAAACATATGACATTGTTCTTGGAAATTGTTCTTGCTTTAATTTTGGCTTCTTTATGCGGAGCCATCGCTTATCTTTTGAAGCAGCCGACCATTGTCGGTTTTATTGTCGCGGGACTTATTATCGGTTCCTTGGGATACTTAGCCACCGATAATATTGAAATTATTAGAAGCCTTGCATCAATCGGGGTCGCTTTGCTTTTATTTACCGTTGGGCTGGAAATGAATTTTACGGAGATAAAGCACATCGGTCGGCCGGCAATGCTCATAGGCGTTGGCCAGATTGCGGCGACTTTCGCTATCGGGTTTCTTATTTGTTCCCTATTAGGTTTCAATTACTTAAGTTCGTTTTATGTTTCAATCGCTTTATCTTTTTCTTCCACTATCATCGTTGTAAAATTACTGTCCGGCAAAAAGGACCTAAGGAGCCTTTACGGAAGAATAGTTTTGGGGGTGCTTTTAGTTCAAGATGTGGTTGCGATATTGATATTGATATTTTTATCAGGTTTAGGCGATGGGAATCAGATAGGCTCTAAGTTATTTTTAACTTTCGTTAAAGGCGGAGGATTTATATTTCTAATCTTTTTAGTTTCCAGATTTCTGCCGAAATTGCTGGATTTTATCGGTAAATCTCAAGAGCTTTTATATCTTTTTAGCATCGCTTGGGCGCTCGGGGTCGCGGCGCTCGCCTCATCTCCTATAGTCGGACTCTCAATCGAAATTGGTGGATTCCTCGCTGGGCTGGCTCTCGCTGGGTCTTCGGAAAATTTTCAGATTGCCGCCCGGCTTAGGCCAATCCGCGATTTCTTTATAATACTTTTCTTTGTGGGCTTAGGCACCAGCTTACTTGCGGGACCGGTTTCCATAACCATAAAGCCAGCCATTATTCTTTCTCTTTTCGTGTTAGTTGGGAATCCTGTCGTTGTTCTCATTATTATGGGGATTTTAGGTTACCGGGCCAGGGTTTCATTTCTCTCGAGCTTAGCCGTTGCTCAAATTTCAGAGTTCAGTTTTATAATTGTAGCTTTGGGTTACACTCTGGGCCATTTAGAGGCTTCTTATGTTTCGCTTGTGACGTTGGTGGGTATAGCGACTATTTTTACCTCCTCTTATTTGATAAATTACAGCGACCGTTTGTATAAATTCTTTCGCCCGAGTTTGAGGAGGCTTGAACGCCGGGAACGGCAGCTTATAGGAAAAAACTTTGAAGCCAAGCTTAATAATCACGTGGTTCTTGTGGGTGTCCACAGAATGGGGCAGACCATAAGTAGGGCCTTGAGCAATAAGGGTACTAATTTTGTGGCCGTTGACTTTGACCCGATAGTCGTGAAGCAGTTAAAAGAAATTAGAATGCCGGTTTTTTACGGCGACATAGCCGACGAAGCTATACAAGAGTTTGTCGGTTTGGATAGAGCGAAGGTTGTTATTTCAACTGTCCCTGACGTAAGAGACAATTTAGCAATACTTAGCTTTATGCGAGAAAGCAACCTTAAAGCGAAAGTTATTTTGACCGCGGAGAGTGAGTTTGAAGGGAAAGAACTTTACGAAGCCGGCGCGGATTACGTGCTTCTGCCGCATTTTCTGGGTGGTAGAGAATTGGTTGAGATAATCAACGAAAGCGGGAATCTTGCCAATCTAAGCAGTCTCAAAGAGAGGGATTTAGGCTTAATGGAAGATGGGCGCTAAAATAATTTCATCTGCTTAGCCGCCTTTTTCTCCACATTAGGTTCGTGAGGGATTATCTTTTCAACTCGCGCTTTTAGGAACTCATCATATTTTTTCACTATCACCGGAATTTTGACGAAACTCTTTTTCAAATCATCCATCACTTGAACTTGGCGGAGAGCGGCGGCCGGGTGGTAGAGCGGCAATATTAATTTATCGTTCCACCAGAATATTTTCCCTTGGTCTCTGGAGATTTTCGCGGTCGGGAGAAAAAAATTCATGGAAAATCTTCCGAGGGGCGCGATGATTTTGGGATTTAAAATTTCAATTTGTTTCATAAGGTATTTTTCATAGGCGCTTATTTCCTCCGGTAGCGGATCGCGGTTGTTGGGCGGCCTTCGTTTTACGATATTTGTTATGTAAACATCTTCGCGTTTCCATTTAATGCCTTCTATTAATTTGTTTAGGAGCTGACCGGAGCGTCCCACAAACGGTCTCTTTTCAAGGTCTTCTTGATATCCCGGAGCTTCACCGATAAAAAGGACATCAGTGTTAATATTACCTTCCCCGAAAACAAGGTTAGCCTCCCTTAGGGGCAGAGAAATGTCCTCTTCAAGCTCTTTCTTTAATTTTTCCAGAGCTTCAGCTTTTGGGCTATAATTAGTTGATGGCATCAGTTTTGATTTATCTTACCACAAGGTTCGTTTCCGGTTTCCTGGAATCTGTGGAACATTGGTATTCCGGCGGTTTCAAATTCTGGATTCATAGAACAATTCTTGCCCTTGAATGGCTGGATAGGATATTCGCTCTCCGGGTTAATGTTAAGCATCTCTTCGAGCCCCTTTACCAAGATAAATCTTTTATTGGGTATGTTTTAGGGTTCGTGTTCAGGAGTTTTCGCGTAGGAATCGCCGCAGTTGTTTACTTAGCTGTCCTTGCGCTTTCCTTAGCGTTGTACTTGCTTTGGATTTTCATACCCCCATATCTGATTTACAAATTCTTAAAACCTTATGCCCAGTAAGCAAATTCCAGCGCAAGAGCTCTATTTCAGACAGCCGACTTTTGAGATGTCAATTTTGGGACGTAAGACAGCCTGGCTTATTGAGAACGTCTGGACATCGGTTTTGATTGCCGGGACCGCAGTCCTTATCTTATCTGGACCACGCAACCTTTTTTGGTTGGGCATTCTTCTTGCGCTTTATTTATTTGACCGCGTTTTTCGCTATGTAGCGCCAGCAGAGAAACTATCCGAAGCTCCTAAGAGTGGGCCAGTGAACACGGCTCGGTACCTGACGCCCAAGTGTCTCCGATGCGTAACAGAGGCATATAATGCGTCGGTGATTTTCGGAGGCGATATGGTTTTACGCCTGGCTAAAAGGTTATCGCAAGAGAAAGAAATCAAGGAAGCTTTTTTGAGGTTGGATATCCCGCACGGCGAGTTTGTCGACAAATTAGACGAATTATTAGGTAGAAGTGTAAAAGCCGGAGAGAAGGAGAGTAATGAAAAAATGATTTCCGAGATAACGTCTCTCGCTTCGCGCGCTTTTTCCATCAGTATGGCGAGCGGAGACGATGGCATTAATCCGCACGACCTCTTCGCGGCCATAGGTTTACTGGGGAAAGAATCCGCGGCTAAGCTTTTCAACTTGTTTGATATCAATCCCGATGATTTAGAAAAAGCTATGATATTCGGGCGTTTCCGCGCGCGTTCGCTATGGCACACAATGCCCTCGAGCCTTGGCGGGTTCGCGAGCGGACCTTATCGATTGCGGCACAGATTTATGAATAGGGCTTGGACGGCTAAGCCGACACGGACGCTTGATGCGTTGAGTGTTGATTTTACTGACATAGCAAGGGGCGGCAAAACTGGATTTCTTATAGGACACGAGGAAGAATACGAGAGGTTGCTGGATACGCTTGCCCGTCCCAACAAGCCCAATGCCCTTCTTATAGGGGAGCCAGGAGCCGGTAAAGAAGCTATTCTTGGGCACCTCGCTTATATGATAGTTCAGGATAAGGTTCCGGCCCCCCTTTTTGACAAAAGGCTCGTGGTGCTGGATTTTAATTCTTTAATCTCTGGCGTCGACCAGGGCGGGTTGCATGAGAGAATAAAAACGGTTTTCGACGAGATCTATGATGCCGGCAATATCATTGTCTGTATCCCCGATATCCATAACCTATCGAGAAACACGGGAAAGGATGGCTTGAGCATCGCGAATGTTATTTTGCCGCTCATAACATCCAATGATTTCCCTACCATAGGCATGACGTTTCCTAAAGAATTCAAGGAATTAATAGAACCGAACAGCTCTTTTGCGGACGCTTTCCAGTTTATAAACGTGCAGGAGATAACTCCGGCGGAAGCCGAGAGAGTTTTAGCTTACGACAGCCTAATCTTGGAGCGGCAGTACAAAGTGAAAATCACCTACGGGGCCGTGAAAATGGCGGTGATGATAGCCCACAAGCACTTCCGCCAAAAATTACTGCCCTCTTCCGCTGACGACCTTTTAAAGGAGGCGTTAGCGGAAGCCAGTCATAAGGGCGATGGAGTTTTGGACGGAGACTATATTATTTCCGTTGCCGAGCGAAGAACTAATGTGCCGATTCGGGAAGTGGGAATTAATGAGAGAGAGAAGCTGCTTCATCTGGAGGATTTAATCCACGCGAAGCTCATAGACCAGGAAGCGGCGGTAACGGCAGTCTCGGGAACTCTGCGCGAATACAGAAGCGGATTGGCTGGCGGAGACGGCCCGATTGGGAGCTTTCTCTTTGTGGGTCCGACAGGCGTTGGGAAAACGGAGCTCTCGAAGATATTAGCAGAGATACAGTTCGGTTCGGCGGACGCTATGGTCCGTTTTGATATGTCGGAATACCAGGACAAAACCAGCTTCTATAGATTTATCGGTTCGCCTGACGGGAGCGTTTCTGGCGCTTTGACCGAAGCGATACTACAGAAGCCATACAGCCTGATACTCCTTGATGAGTTTGAAAAAGCGTATCCGGACGTCTTGAATCTTTTCCTTCAAGTTTTTGACGATGGAAGGCTGACAGACAACTTGGGCCGCACAATCGATTTCAAAAACACGATTATTATAGCTACCTCCAACGCCGAGTCGGAATTCATTCAAGAATCACTCGATAAAGGCGTCGCTATGGACGCTATTGCCGAGGAATTGAAAAGGCGTTTGATGCATTCGTTCCGGCCGGAGCTCTTAAACCGCATGCAGACAATAGTGTTTAAGAGTTTAAGCGCCGATGATGTGTTAAAAATCGCGGCCTTGATGCTTAAAGATTTAGAGGCGGCCCTTGATAAGCAAGGCGTCAACCTTAAAGTCGAAGAAGGGGCCATTCGGAGAATTGCCGAGTTGGGTTTTTCTCCTGCATATGGGGCGAGGCCACTTCGTGGAATCATTGCCGACAAATTGAAGTCGCCACTGTCTACGATGATCTTAAAAAAAGAAATAGAACGGGGGATGAGCGCCGTCGTCTTTTTGGAAAATG
>JACOTQ010000060.1 GCA_016178255.1 Candidatus Colwelliibacteriota bacterium
GCATACCAACTGTAAATGTATCCACTCCGTTTTCATTGACATACCGGTCCTCTGAGGCAAGCCCGTCGGCAGTAGTGCCGTCCAGGAAAACTTTTTTAACTATGGCCCGTGTGCTGAAATTGTCACGCCGCAGAATTTTGGCAGGATTGGGATTTAAAATCTCAACTCCGTCACGGTCGAGAACATATACATGGCCTTCACCGATCTTTGGAGACCGGATAATGGAAAGCAAGTGTTGGATATTCAGTTCGGCGATGATAACTCTCTCGATAAACTCTACTTTCGTAGGAACCGGCACAATGAGGGTCACGTGTACCTCGCCGTTTGGCAAAACGACAGGCTGGGTAAAGGCAGTCCTATTTTGAAGCCCAAGATAAAAAGATGTATTTCTGGATTGGTCAATAAATTTTTCTGACGAAAGCAGCCCCGACGAGTCAAGGCGCACAAGTTCTCTTGCGTTCCGGTCGACCAACGCAATACTTGTGAAAGTGGGGTTGCGCAGCAGAAGGTAACGAAAGGTGCTGTTGATTCGCTCGGGCTCATCGGCCGCCTCTCCCGCAACGCCCTTGATTTCGTTCAACGCGTTTCCGAGCGAGCCGTTAATTTCCGACTGAACACGTTCGGCAACAGTAAGCGCGAAAACAGAGGCTGACCCGCGCGTGCTGCGCAAAGTTGGAATTATCCATATTACATTGAGCGCGATAAGCCCAAGAATCGTCAGGGCAAAAAAAATTCCTTGGCGAGGAAGGGTTGTCCGAATGTTATACATATGGAGGATGTCTCGCAAATCCTTTATTTTCCGATAATCACTTCAGCTTCCTTGAGGAGTTCCGGGTCGAGGGTAATGCCGATGGCGCGGGCGGTGTCAAGATTTATCGCAAGAATAAGTTTTTTGGGTGTCTCAACTGGGATATCTCCCGGCTTCTTGCCTTTTATGATCTTGTCTGACATAACAGCGATTTGCTGTCCCATGACGGTGTAATCCGCCCCGAATCCGATGAGCGCTCCGCGTTTCACCTGGTCAGTACCAAAAACGGCTAAGGGAAGCTTTTCTTTGATTGCTTGTTTGATGTACTCGTCAAGGCCGCCCCAAACGAGCGAATCGCCGCCCACAATCATGCCCTGTACACGCTGCGCGGTGATATTCGGGGCACTTGATACGATTTCTTCTTTGGTGCGCACCGGGAAGAATACGAGTTCAATGCCTAAATTTTTGGCTGCTTGTTCGGCAATGGTTACCGAGTTATTGACGGCAATGTCATTAAGCTCTACCGCACCCCGTGGCATGGCGATTTTTTTAATGCCGGGTATGATACGAGCGAGTAATTCGATTCGTTTCGCCGTGAGTTCGGTTGAAAGACTGATGATCCCGGTAACATTGGCGCCCGGCTGCTCAACGCTCTTAATAAAACCGCTCGCGACGGGGTAGTTTAGTGAGCCAAAGATAATCGGGATTGGATTTGACATCTTCTGCGTCGCTTCGTAAACTGGACGAGTTGCCGGAGTGGAATATGTATTGATAAGGTCGACATTGGCATTCACAAAATCCTGCGCGGCCGCGTCAAGCTCTTCTTTAGTTGAAAGATAGCGTATATCATAAGTGACATTCTGTCCCTCAACATACCCTAACTCCCGCATCTGATCTTGGAATCCTTTTATAGCGACTTCATATAAACCGCGGCCGCGCGATAAGATGCCGATATGATATACGCGCGATGGAGTAGGCAATGCGGTCGGGCGGTTTTGCGTCCTCATGATTGCGAAAACTCCTACTATAATGACCAAGAGCACTGCTATACCAAGTATTATTTTTTTCATTGTTTTGATTTACAATTTCATTTTCCGATGATAACCTCGGCTTCTTTCAAGAGTTCCGGGTCGAGGGTAATGCCGATGGCGCGGGCGGTATCGAGGTTGATTGTAAGGAGAAGTTTACGAGGCGTTTCAACGGGAATATTCCCTGGTTTCTTGCCTTTTATAATCTTGTCCGACATAACAGCCACTTGCTGACCCATCACGGTATAATCTGGTCCGAATCCGACGAGCGCTCCACGCTTTACCTGGTCAGTATCAAAGGCGCTAAACGGAATTTTCTCTTTTATTGCTTGATTGACGTAATCGCCGAGACCCCCCCAGACGAGCGAATCACCACCCACAATCATGCCCTGCGCCTTTTGCGCGGTAATGCTTGCCGCATTTGACGCGTTTTCTTCTTTAGTGCGAACGGGGAAAAACACGAGTTCAATACCTAATTTTTTGGCCGTTTGCTCGGCTAATGCCGCCGACCTATTAACCGCAATGTCGTTCAGCTCTACCGCGCTTCGTGGCATGGCGATTTTTTTGATGCCGGGAACGATGCGAGTGAGTAACTCAATTCTTTTGGGGGTAAGATCGCTCGCAAGACTGGTAACCCCTGTGACATTGGTGTCTGGCTGCTCAATGCTTTTAACGACTCCTGCCGCTATCGGGTCTGATAGCGACCCAAAGACAATCGGAATGGGATTTAGCATCTTTTGTGTTGCCTGATATGCCGCTTGAGTTGCTGGGGTAGAATATGTACCAATAATATCTACGCCCGCATTCACAAAATCTTGAGCAGTTTGGTCAAGCTCTTCTTTCGTCGAAACATAGCGCACATCATACGTCACATTCTGTCCTTCAATATATCCCAATTCCCGCATTTGATCCTGAAATCCTCTGATAGCAACTTCATATGAACCGTGGCCGCGCGATAAAACGCCGATGTGATATACCCGCAATGGAGCGGATGGAGTGGATAATGTGGTCGGGCGGTTCTGAATCCATGTAACTACGAAAAATCCCGCCGCAAGGACTAAGAGCACTGCCATGCTAAGTGTTATTTTTCTCATTGTCATTATTGATAGCTTCTATTTTCCGATAAGCACTTCAGCGTCTTTCAGAAGTTCCGGGTCGAGGGTAATGCCGATGGCGCGGGCAGTATCGAGGTTGATTGTAAGCACAAACTTACTAGGCACCTCAACAGGAATCTCTTCCGGTTTCTTGCCTTGCAAGATTTGGTGCGCAATCGTGCCAGCTTGGCCCCCGCTCAAGGCGTAATCCGGTCCGAATCCAATGAGCCCTCCACGTTTTACCTGGTCGGTATCAAAAACACCTAACGGAAGCTTTTCTTTGATTGCCTGTTTGACATAATCATCAAGACTGCCCCAGATAAGCGAATCTCCACCTATAACAATGCCTTGTACCCGCTCCGCGGTAATGCCCGCTAAAGTTGGTACGATTTCTTCTTTGGTACGCACCGGGAAAAACACGAGTTCAATACCTAATTTTTTCGCTTCCTCCTGGGCAACCGCCACTGACCTGTTCGCTGAAGCGTCATTTAGCTCTACCGCGCTTCGCGGCATAGCGATTTTTTTGATACCGGGAACGATGCGGTTCAACAATTCAATTCGCTTTCCCGTGAGTTCGGCTGAAAGGCTGGTTACCCCCGTAACGTTGGTGCCTGGTTTTTCAATATTCTTCACGACTCCTGCCGCTACCGGATCTGCAAGCGAGGCAAAAACAATGGGAATGGGGTTTGGTGTCTTCTGCGTTGCCTTGAATGCCGCTTGAGTCGCCGGAGTAGAGTAGGTATTAATGAGGTCGACATTTGCATTTATAAAGTCTTGGGCGCTCTGGTCAAGTTCTTCCTTTGTTGAAACATAGCGAACATCATACATCACATTCTGTCCCTCGATATATCCCAATTCCTTCAGCCGATCCTGGAATCCCTTGATAGCCACTTCATATGAGCCGCGGCCGCGCGCCAAGAAACCAATATTGTATACTCGAGACGAGGTTGGTAACGTAGTCGAAGGTTTCTGCATACGCATGATTGCCAAACCACCTACTATAAGAACCGAGAGCACCACTATACCAAGTATTATTTTTTTCATTGGTGTGAATGTCATGTTTATATTGTTTTTATAATACCATATTTATGTTGATTGTTGTAGTGATATAAGGTAATTAAAGTGCAAGTTTATCATTTAAATAGTCGGCCAGCCCAGGAATACCAACCCTTTCCTGCTTCATGGTGTCGCGGTCTCTTACGGTTACAGCATTGTCACTTAAAGATTTAAAATCAACCGTGACGCAGTAGGGCGTGCCGATTTCGTCTTGCCTTCGGTATCTTCTGCCGATGCTTTGAGTAATGTCATATTCTGTCGCGAAATGAGGTCTTAAATTATCCCATATCTTCGTGGCTAAATCGGTAAGTTCTGGTTTATTAGATAACGGCAGGATTGCAACTTTTACCGGAGCTAAAGCCTTGGGGAGTTTTAAGACAATCCTGGTTTCAGTCTTGCCGTTATCAGCAGTGGGGGCCTCTTCCTCAATGTAGGCCGAACACAACACCGCGAGTATCGTTCTATCGATACCGAAAGTCGGCTCAATAACATGAGGGATAAACTTCTCATTTGTTTCGGGGTCGGTGTAAGTGAAATCCGCGCCACTTTTTTCCATATGATTCTTCAAATCGAAATCAGTCCGATAAGAAATAGCATTTAACTCTTTCGTGCCAAAAGGGAACTTGTATTCAATATCTATCGTTCTTTTGGAGTAATGAGCCCTCTCCCCGTCGGGAATTTCGTGGTAGTAGAGACTGTCTTCCTTGATGCCGATAAATTCAAACCACTTTTTCATCTCCCCCAGCCACATTTCAAAAATCTTTTCCCATTCCTTAGGATTAAAGAAATATTCAAACTCCATCAGATTGAACTCCTTCAAACGGAAAATAAAATTTCCGGCGGTGATTTCATTTCTGAAAGTCTTTCCAATCTGGGCAATGCCAAATGGGAGCTTCTTGCGACTCACTCTTAAAACCGTCGGGAAATCAACAAACATTCCCTGGGCGAGTTCCGGACGTAAGTATGCAGTTGCACTATCAGCTTCGTGGAACGCTTCAAATGCTTCTCTCTTTAACTTTTCTCTCTTACTTTTTCTCTCTTCTTCGCTTATTTCCAATAAATCTACTGTTTCTAATTTAAAGTAAATCTCCGCGATTCTACTCACTGGATCAGTTGGCCCAAGGAAAGTTTTAAACATAAGGTTGAATTGCCGCGGCGGAGTAAAGTCATTCCCATCGGGGCTCTTGATTTTTCGGTCTTCTATCAACTTGCCCATCTCATCAATCGATAAGCCAGAAGCATCAATCCCATTTTCTTCGAGAAGATGGTCGGCGCGGTATCTTATATGGGTTTTTTTATCTTCAACTAATGGGTCGGTGAAATTGTCGATATGACCGGAGGTCTCCCAAACTAACGGATTCATTATCACGGTAGAATCAAGGCCAACCATATCCGGGCGTGACTCGACAAAGAATTTCCACCAAGCGGACTTAAGATTGTTCAATAATTGTGTGCCTAATGGCCCGTAATCCCAAGAATTCTGCAAGCCGCCGTATATCTCCGAACCCGGGAAGATAAAGCCTCTTTGTTTGGCAAGGTTTACAATTTTATCCATCGAATCAACCATAGCTTCCCTATTCTACGACAATTCCTTCCCCTTCGGCAACGGAACTATCGTCTGAAAGACGGGTCGTGATTCCGGCGTGAGAATTATTAATCTCGCGTCCCGTGAACTCGTCATAGGCTTTTACTCCTATTACTCCGAGAATCGCCACATAGCTTCCCTTTTTATCAGGAGTGGGAGTCGCTTCAACTTGGAAGATGGCTTCTGGCTTTTCGCCGGTTATTCCGGTTGTGGCAACAAGTTTGTCAATTTTCCAGACAATTTCACCGGATTCAGTGTTCAATTCCGGCGCGGTACTTGTATTACTCTTAACAACTCCGGTAAAAGTCGTTCCGTCCGCAAGAGACGCCCTAACTTCCACATCCTTAATGTCAGAGGCAAAATTAGTAAGAAGCAGATGGATGGTAAACTGGGTCGGCGTTCCAACTTTAGGCGGCCATAGGCCCTTATTCAATATTCCGGAGGCAGCGTCACGGAAATAAGCACGCGTGTCAATCGCGACCATTCCTGAAACTTTTGTCTCAAGAACCGCGGAATTAACCGTTTTGTCGGCCGAAATTAAATAAGGAACCGTTGGCGATTCGATTCTCACAACGGCATTAAGAGTAAAATTCTTATCGTTAAGTCTTCTTATCGGGAAATTATCCCTAACTTTGACGGTAAAAGGAACATTCCTTTCCTCGTCCGGCTTCAAAACAGCTTGCCCGCTAAAGGCGGCGGAATCCCAGGTTATTGTTTTATCGAAGCTGTTGAACTTGGCCCCGTTTGTATTCAACGAAGCGAAATCAAACATTTCCCCGGTGAGCCGCGTTCTTATGAAAATGTCCTGTAAATCAACCGACGTATTATTCTTATATGTGAGCACATAGTTTAGAGTATCACCCGGATTAGCGATAAAACCAGGCGTTCCGTTTAAATCAACTTTTAAAGACAAGGGAGACGGTGACATTAAAATCTTAGCGGTTTTTTCGGCGACTACATAATCATCGCCAATCAAGTTAGTAACAACCTGCGCTTTAATTTCAAAGCTCGCGTTGTCGGGAAAATCGACCCTGCCTTTGACGGTCAACTTTTGCCCGCTTTGGGCGTCTTTGCTCGCGACTTCGCTATTTTTGGTAAATTTATCGGGGTAGAGCATCTTCAGCGATAATTTGGGAGGCTCGGAATCCATTAACACGATAGGTTTATAAGTTATCACCGTTTCGAATTCTTCTCCGGAAAAAGTCTTTTCCGGAGCCGTAATGCCGAGTTCGACGCCGATGGGCGCTACTTCAACGGTTATGCTTCTGCTTTTCTCGAAGCGGGCGGCTATTGAACCTGGCGAATAGGACAGAGTTGCTAAAAACTCCCGACTCCCATTTTCTTGAGGAGTCGCCATAATTCTAAATATTTCCTGATGGACACCGCCAACATCAATTTCGCCTAACTCTCTAACCGCGACTTTTTTACCGTTACCGTTCACCAAAACGGAGCCGTCAGGAAGCTTAAGACTCAATTCCAGATCATTCAAAATGTTCTTAGAATTATTACTGAAGTTAACTTTCAAATCGAATGGGGCGCCCACCACCTGTTTCCCCTCGACGCTTAAATCGATATTGATTCCTCCCGACGAGATAGCGTTGTATACATAAAAACCGCCGATGATAAGGGCAGCCGCGATAACGATATAAAAAACGGCTCGCATTAAATCAGATTTGAAAACCATCCTTTTCCTCTATGCCCAACCTTTTGAAACATTCGGCACATAAAAATATTACATCTAATGGCAAAAAATAGGCAATTTTAAGATTCCCGCATTTTTCGCAGCCAATTTCCTCCCCACCTAAACCCATAATAAGCAAAAGTTTGCGGTAAGTATCACCGGTTATGCCGTATTGCAGAGAATTCTCTATTTCGTACCAAAGCTGTAAATCCTGAACTCCGGAAGGACTCATCCTATCTATAAAGCTTAAAAGCCGCGGAACTTCCGGAGTGCTCGCAGAGGTGAAAGATAAAGCATCAACAACCTGGTAACCGCTCCCATTGTTCTCCACAACTCTTATATCCGCTATTTTGCCTGGAACAAGATGACCGGACAACTTGGAGGTTATTTTCCGTATGCTTTTGGCAAAAGCTAAGATTTTACCCAAATCTTTGGTGTACAAAACGATTGTTGCGTCCAGTTCTCCGCGGGGCTCCCGCGCCAAAACCACCCCCTTAGTGTAATGTTCAATCACATTGACAATTATAGACCTTTAGGCTATGCTTATACACAGTAATATAACTCCCTTAAAACGGAGTTTTTATTACGCAAAATGAGCAAATTAAGGGTATTAGCTGCTCTTTTGGTAGCGGTGGGAACTTTAAAAGTAGGCGCAATGCAAGGAGCGGTCGAACAAA
>JACOTQ010000061.1 GCA_016178255.1 Candidatus Colwelliibacteriota bacterium
ATATAAGCTTTATTGATAACTGAGCACTAAATACGTTGAGTGCTCAGTTATTTAATTCCCAATGCCTTTCGAACGTCTTTGCTTATCTGTAGAAAGATGCCGTAGGCTTCTTTGATTTTGTTTAAACTGTCACCCATCAAATTAGTCGGGGCAGGAAGTTTTTTGACTTCACCATCTTTGATTATTAACTCCGCGGGAGCGTTATCCGAAACCATATCTTTCCCATCAGGTACTTTTAGAACAATCTCTTTAGCTTGTTTCTGGAGCTTTGCCGCTAATTCTAATAAATCTTTCGCTTTTGCCATTTGACTATCAAATGCCCCTGCTCTTATGTATCCCATCCCACTGAGCTTTTTTATATCCCCCGATATTTTATCTAACCTGTTATTGCTAACCCCTAAAACATTCTCGCTATAGAAGACCAATGCAAATTCAACGATTTTTTGAACATCGGAGTTGTATACGGTTTCACGGTATTTCTTCACTTCTTCGGCCATATTTCTAAGTTCGGCCAACGTCTGAAGCAAAGCCAGTTTATTTAATTCCTCATTATAATAAGCGGCATGAACCTCAAGCGACTTCATAAAGCCTTCCTGCATCTTCTTTTCCTGACTGTCTTTCGGGAACTCGGGCAAATCTTTGAGTTTGCCGTTTAAGTTCTTAACCTCGTCTAACGAGAGCGAGAGCACTCCTTCTAATATCTTCGTCTTAACTTCAATCTCCTTTGCGGCTTTTTCCTTATCTGAAAGGGAATCGTCGTCCCTTATCAAAAGAAGGTCGTTAACATTTTGTTCAACCGTATTGATGCCAGCGTTTTTTTCTTCAGCGGCCATGACAAAAGACATTCTTCCCGAAGTGAGAGCTATTATAACCAATGTAACTATGCTTAGTTTCTTCATAAAGTTGCTTGGTTCAAAAGAGCGTCTATGTTTTTATTAGTCGGGGATTCAAATTGCAAACTCTTTGCTTCATTTTCGATAAGAAGGGGGCTTGTATGCGCCGGGGCGTTCAGTGACGTCTCATTAAGAGCGACAGCAGTTTTCTTCGCGGCAACCGCGTAGTAACTTGCTTCGCCTAAGTGAATGTCTATGTCCGTTGTTATGTTGGCGGCTTCAGTCACTATCCAATCCGAACCCACCCCCGGCAGATTGCCTACCGACGAATCCTTCAGGATAACTCCGGCGCCTCCTAACATAAGGACGAGGAATAAAGCGGCGAAAACAGTTGAGAAAGCGAAATTAAGGCTTTCTGCGAAGAACCCCTTTCCAACTAACTCCCATTTTGAGTTGAGCCTCTTCGAATGCGACAAAATAGCAAGCCTCCCTATTCTTGCGTATTCATCGCTAGGCTTTATAAGCCTCAACTCTTTTATTTTTTCTATCAGTTTTTCTTCACTCATTTTCTAATATCTCTTTCAAACTTTTCAAAGCTCTATGTTGTATAAGTTTTACCGCTCCTTCGCTTTTGTCTATCGCTTTCGCGACTTCCTTAGGCGACAAATCGTCGACGAACCTCATAACGAGAACTTCTTGTTCAAGGCTCTTGAGCTTACCCATCAATTCAATCAGCCTCTCCAGTTCAATTTTGGCGTTTATTTCCTCCGTGAGAGGCGCCCCGCCAGCTTTAATGTCGATGCTAACGTCATCTAAACTGACTTGTGGTCGCTCACCGCGGTAATGGTCGATTACGGTATTCCTGGCAATGCGATAGAGCCAACTCCCGAAAGAATACCCCTTTGGATTATATTGCTCGATATTCTCCCAAGCTTTCAAAAAAGCCTGATGGGTGAGGTCTTCAGCCTCCTCACGCTGACTTACTTTAATTAGGACGAACCTATAAATCTTCGGTAGATAGTGTTCATAAAGCAAGCCAAAAGCTTCAACCTCCCCATCTTGAGCTTTTTTAATTGTTTTTTGTTCGTCCTCTAACATATAAAACGGAATTTAGGCCCGCTTGGTTACGAGAACAGATTAGCCCTTATTGGGTAAGGCTTTTTAAAGAGTCTGATAAGTTCTGACCAGGAAGCTCGTTTGTTGCTTCCGATACACTCCCAGATTCTTCGTCTAAACCCTTAAAGCTCTCTAAATCAGGCGGGGGATTATTCTTTGTTTCTTTATTAGCGTCCTTCGGCGTACTTTGTGGCGGTTTTGGAACCAATTGCTCTAACGGTTCGCTCACGGTCGCGGAAGCATTGGATTTGTTCTGAACTTCCTGATTCATGCTACGCCTGGGATATAAATAAGAAGCCGTGAAAATGATTAACGCCGCTACTAAAACGCCGAATATAGCATTCATTGTTCCCAAGCTTAGCAAATATCGCCATTTTTATCAAAGCTTGCTGGAGTTAAGCTTTTCAGAATTATGTTTTCTAATTTGCCGTCGACTATAGTCGCGTGGACTTTTTCTTTATTGAGAATTCGCAAGACCTCTTGCTTGCTTTCGCCTCCTCCTACTCCGTAAGCGGACCTGGCCATGGTAGAAAGCATTAAAAGCTGTTCGGCGCGAAGCGCCATCGCCAATTCCGCCGCCAAAAAATCATTGCCCCCAAAACCATTCAGTTCAAGGACATCATTCTCGTTAATAATGGGCACTATGCCGATTTGTAAGTAATGCTTGATTAATTCGCTAATTTTTTCCTTTTGAACCCCCGGAGCTAACGAATCTTTGACTAAGAGAAGCTGGGCAATTTGAAGATTTTTCTTTGAAAAAATCTCTTGAATCACAGAAATTAGATATACCTGACCTATGCCCGCCGCGACTCGCCTCAATTCACTGCTGTTTAATGAAAAACCAACGAATTTTGCCCCGCAAGCCACGGCGCCCGAAATTACCAAAATCACGCCGACACCTTTTTCTTTCAAAGCAATTATCTGACCGGCAATATGGGCTAACCGGAACTCATCCAACTTGTTGCGTTGGGTTAAGAGTACGCTGCTTCCTATTTTGATGACCATTATTTTCATTTCTAAATCCATTGGAAACTAAAAACCCCGTCTTCGTTCTCGCGATTTCTCGTGAGAACAAGGACGAGGTTTGTCTCGTGTTACCACCTTGTTTTGTTAGGGCATCGCTGTCTTAACCTCTGTAACTGGCTCCGGTTTTTGGCCGACATCAGCGTCCCAATTTATGCGGTCGGGCTTCCGCGTTACTCATCGCAACAAGCTCGTTTGGCGGGGAACCAAACTGATAACGCTTTTTCTTGATATTTATAAGATATCTATGCCATCATATTTATATTGTATTACGGAACTTATTTGTTAAGCAAGAGCGAACACGGTTAAGAAGATTCTAGCTTTGGAGCGGGTAGGGGGAATCGAACCCCCGTCAACAGGTTGGAAACCTGTGGTATTACCACTATACTATACCCGCTTTGGACGACTCCGCTTATTTATTGCCCTCCCGGCGGCGGTCCGTTCGGACCTTTCACCGATGGCGGCGAAGTTGGGCCTTTGAAAGAGGAGGCTCCGTTTGAAACTCCCTGTTGTGGCAACGGAGCTATATTTATGACTTCATTACCGGAATAATTTCCGTAAAGAAAATAGTAAACGATAAGCCCGACAACCGCCATTAAAACAACTGTAAACATTATTTTCCCCTTCGTCATCCAGCTCGTATTTTACCATCGAACTTCGGTTACTTCTACTCTGCCCAATCTTTCTTGAATCGCTTCTAAACTTTGAATTAAAAAAGGGAGCTGCTCTTTGAAAACACCGTCCCAAAGAGCAGCGTATATGGCGCATGTCAATGTCTACGACGTGTTTGGTATTTGTTTGTCTACCAATTTCCTCGCGGCATCTTTGTCTTGGAACCAGAGCGCGTCAATTTGCGCGTACACTCCTAACTTTGCAGGAAGCTCAAACTCAAAATAGATTGCGCTTTCCGGACACACAATGGTGCACGCGTTACAATCAATGCATTCCTGCGGGTCTATGTAGAGCTTGCGGTCAGGGCTTCCTTTTCCATCGAAATTAATGCATGCCACAGGACACACTTTTACGCACGTCTGGTCCATAACATCGACACATGGCTCTGCGATGACATAGGCCATGACTTCGCCCTCCTCAAGATTGACAAGTCGCCTTAAACCAAAGATCTAAACCAAAGTAAACCACTGATTTTTGGTTTGCGCAATAAGTATCATCTGATTGTGCCCTCGAGAGGAATCGAACCTCTATTACGAGATCCGCAATCTCGTGTCCTATCCGTTGAACGACGAGGGCC
>JACOTQ010000062.1 GCA_016178255.1 Candidatus Colwelliibacteriota bacterium
CCCTTGAATTTCTGCTCAATCCCGGCCCCAGAAATTTCTTGGTGTTTGGCCATCTCTTCCTTAAATCCTTCTACATCCAATTCCCAACCACGCTCCTTAGCCAGTTCCTCAATTAACTCAAAAGGAAACCCGTGAGTGGCGACAAGCAAAAAAGCATCCACGCCAGAAATTCCATCAGCCGCGCCCCCAGCCTGCTCAAACAATTTCATTCCAGCCACTAAAGTTTTCCTAAACCTTTCTTCTTCGGCTAAAGATTCTCTAAGAATCAATTCCTTGTTCTCGTCCAAATCCGAATAAGAATCTTTATAAGCCAAGATGACACTCCCAATCGCGGCTGCCAACACTCCCTCGCCACCACCAAGTTTATCTATGTGGAAAATTGACCGTCTTAATAAGTGTCTGACCACAGAACCTCTCTCGCTCTTAAACGGCATTACCCCGTCTCCCATTAAAAAAGTTGTCGCTCTTAAATGATCCGCCACAATTCTGAAAGACCTCACATATTGCCCTTCACTATAGCTGGCCTTGCTCCCCCTTTCGGCGAGAGCTTGTTCTACACTCACTATAATATTTCCCAGGATATCAATATCAAAAACATCTGGGTCGCCGTTTGAAGCAGCAGTTATCCTCTCCAAACCTCCACCAAAATCAACGTTTCTCTGAGGTAATTTACCGAAAGAATTGTCGGTATTTTTGATGTACTCCATAAATACAGAGTTCCCTATTTCCATAAACCGCCCGCAATCACAATTGGGATGGCAATTTTTTCCAAATTTAGTATCGTGCGGCAAACCGAAATCGTAGAAAACTTCGGAGTCCGGCCCGCCCGGTTCGCCCACAGGCATATTAGCCGGCACTCCCGACCTGCTCCACCAATTTTTCTTGGCGTCATAGGCAAAAATTCTTCCGCCTTGCATGCCTTTTTCGTAACCGTCGGCCTCAGAACCGATATAAACATCTTTGGCCTCAACACCGCTTGATCTGAAAAGATTCTTCCAAATATCCACCGATTCCTCATCCTTAGAAATTTTCAATAAATCATCTCCCGCAAAAACAGTTACATAAAGCCTCTTAGGGTCCAAGCCCACGCCTTCCGTCAAAAATTCAAAGAACCAGGGCAACTGTTCTTGTTTGAAATAATCTCCCAAAGACCAGTTACCTAACATTTCAAAGAAAGTAGTATGACGATTATCGCCCACTTCTTCTATGTCCATTGCGCGCAAACACTTCTGTGAGTTTACAAGCCTCACGCCCGCCGGATGTTTTTGTCCCAAGAGATACGGAATCAAAGGCTGCATCCCGGAGCCGGTAAAAAGCGTCGTCGGGTCATTCTCCGGCACTAAAGAGGCTGATGGGATTATCGTGTGCCCCTTTTTCTTGAAAAATTCAAGGTATTTCTTTCTAATTTCAGCCGCGTTCATAACTTCTATCTTAAACTATTCTTTCATTCCTACGCAATATAAATACCCCGCCTCGTTAAATTAAGGCAGGGTATCTATTACTAACGTCTTCAGCGTCCGATCTGGAACTCAACGGGCTCGTTCCCGTCATTGTGGATTCTAATATCGCCACCCTTGTTGCATATTTCGATCGGTAACGATCCAGAATTGACAACATATACCGGCCTCCCATTTGCAACAGACTGAAAAGTTTTGCCACCCTCAAGGGATATTTTCTCGTATTTAGGCCTATGTAACCAAGCTGTTATAGGCCATACGCCTTGAGCCGATTTAAATACGAGAGAGCCATACACTATGACAAGCAGAAACATCAGAATAAATGGAATTGTCCTCTCGTCCTCTTTCGCGTATGAAGCGATGTACGCAATCACGAATGACCCTAATGTCAACACAATGAGACTGAACCACATAAAAATGAGACTGAACCACATAAATTTATAAATTGTTAACGAGCCGTAACTTCCGGCTCGTGGGCTTGTAATAAGATTACATCGACCTTTGAACCGAAAAGTTTCTAATTATCTGTGTCACTTTTAACAGAAAGATGGAATTTTGTCAAACCAAAAACCCGCACGTTTTGCGCGCCGGGAATATACCCATTACCAAAACCCCAAACTAATAACTATCCCCCAGCCGGTTCACTTCCTTATGCAGCCTAATCCTTTCCAACGCCTTGGATTCAATCTGTCTTATCCTTTCCCGGGTAACATTAAAAATTTTCCCGACTTCTTCCAGGGTATGCGTGACTCCGTCGCTCAAACCGAATCTCATTTCCAGAATCTTCCTTTCTCTTTCGGTCAAATCCCCAAGCACTTTGTTTATCTGGTCTCTTAACAATTCTTGCGAGGCCAGCTGTGAAGGCGTCAGATTCTTTTCATCCTTAATAAAGTCGGCTCTCACGGACTTGTCGTCATCATCACCAATCGGCGCCTCCAAGGAAACAACCGTTTGAGAAACTTTTTCAATATACCTTACTTTCTCCACTTCCATCCCCATTTCAATGGCGATTTCTTCCGTAAGAGGCTCGCGGCCCAATTCCTGTGACAGCTTCCTTTTAGTCTGGGTATATTTGGAAATGGTTTCCACCATATGCACCGGTATTCTGATGGTACGCGACTGGTCGGCGAGCGCCCTCGTAATCGCCTGCCTTATCCACCAAGTGGCGTAAGTGGAAAACTTAAAGCCTTTCCTATAATCAAATTTCTCCACAGCTCTAAATAATCCAATGTTGCCCTCCTGAATCAGGTCGGAAATGTTAAGCGGTCCTCGATTGATATAACGCTTGGCAATGGATACCACGAGCCTAAGATTGGATTTAATAAGCCTTTCCCTCGCGGCGGCATCCCCCGCCTCAACTCTCTTGGCCAGTTCTTTTTCTTCCGGAGATTTAAGAAGCGGAGTTTTCCCTATCTCTCGTAAATACATTTGAATGTTGTCAGGCACCTCGCCTTCAATTCTTGTGGCTTCCTGGAGTTCCTTGGCGCTGATTTCCTCCGACGGCATTTGAATTAGAGAGTCGGCATCCACGACTTTTACGCTCGCCGCCTCCAATCTTTCATAGACCTCCTCAAGCAGGCTCATATCTTTTTCTATTCTCGGGAAGTGGTCGATAATCTCCCAGCTCGTCACAAAACCTTTTGACTTGCCGCGGTCAATAAGCTCTTGCATCATCTGATTTTGCGCCTCGCCTTTTTTGCCCGTCCGCATCTTTTGCGGCCTGGCTTTAAAACGCGCCTTAACAACTCTAACTTCCTTCTTGGGAAGCTTTTTGATAATCTTTTTCTTAATTTTCTTTGCCATCTTGTATTTCTTTCATTCTATTAATTAAAGATTTGAACTCTTGAAGCAGGCTTTCATCGTTTAGGGACTTATTCTGCGCGAGCGATATATCGCGGGCCATACCCATTTTCTTTTCTTTCAAATACTCCAGCTCCAACTCCTTTAAAAGCGACCTGAATTCGTTGTGAATTTTTTCATCTTCAATAGTATCCGAGTCCAGGCTACTCCGCAAGCTAATCATTTGAACCATCTCCCGCGACTCCATATCAAGGTTAGCGCCGCTATTATCCCTCATAGCGCCATAAATCAAAGCGTATTTCTTGGGCAAAAAGGAAATATGGCCCTCGGCCATATCTAACAGTTCTTTTTTAAGGCTTATTAAATTAAGCAAACGCAAAGTTATGTTCTCTATTCTTGTAAGTTCCGCGTTCCTCGTTGGAATAGAACTTGCAACCGGAACATTTTCTTTATACACGTTCTCCGTAAATTCAATCTTCTCCATTTCCTCTTCGAGTTCCTTGGCTGGCCACCCTGTTTTGTGGGCAAGCTCCCGAATCCATTGAGCCTTGTCTATCGGACTCCACAATCTCTTAACTTTGGAGAGCATTATTCGCACGTCTTTTTTGGAATTTTCGCCGCTGTCCAAATATCTCTTGAAATAATATTTCATCGCCGGAGTAGATTCCTCAATTAAAACAGATATCTTTCCCGGACTCTTTTCGACAACTTCAGCGGGGTCTTTGAAATCCTTAATGGTCAAAACGTTAACGTTGAAATCCACGGACCCGGCCATATCAATCGCCCTCTCGGTAGCCAAAATCCCCGCCGCGTCATTATCAAAGCTTAAAACAACTGTGTCGGCAAGTTTCCTAAGGTTTTTAAGATGGTCAACCGTCACAGCCGTTCCCGAAGTAGCAACGATATTTTTGACTCCGTCTTGCCACAACATCAGAAAATCCATCTGTCCTTCCACCAAAAGGACTGTCTTTTTCTCTCGTATAGGGTTTTTGCTCTTCCAAAAACCGTAAAGAAGGCGTGACTTGTTGAAAATAGGCGTCTCCGGACTGTTAACATACTTGCCGGAATCCTCCGTCTGAAATTCGGGCAACACCCTCCCCGAAAATCCGACTATTTTCCCGAAA
>JACOTQ010000070.1 GCA_016178255.1 Candidatus Colwelliibacteriota bacterium
AGACGTGGCCATACCTCTGTCTATCAAGGTGATTTCACTGAAAAGAAAATGATTACCTTCGGTGGCTACGACGGCACCAATCACTACAATGATGTCTGGAAACTTGATATTACTACCCCCGGAAGTGAAACTTGGACCCAAGTTACCCCATTAGGCACAGCTCCTCTCGCTCGCCGCAGTCACAGCGCCATCTATGACCCCGTGAATCAAAGGATGATTATCCAAGCGGGGAGAGGCACTCTCACTCCAGTAAACTTCATGAGCGATTTCTGGCAGCTTACGCTTCCAACAAGCACTTCTTCCTGGACTTGGACTCAAGTTATCCCAGACGTCTATCTTCGCGGTAGCGTACCGGTCACGGGACTAACCGTTGGGACGAGTTATCACTGGCAAGCTTGGGCGACAGGAACAAGCTCCGGAGACAGCGCGAAGACTGCCTATGGGGGAAACGGGGACGCGCCACCGGCTGGGGTGGATTTTACTGTTTCTCTCCCGCCTCCTACAATAACTGCCATCAATCCCAATGAAGGCGGCAACAATGCGCCGGTTTCCATTACTTCTGTCGCGGGTACGAACTTTGTTTCTACTCCTACGATGACCACAGTGAAGCTTATAAAGAGCGGCAATCCGGACATCCCCTGCGCCGGTTTTACGTTCATCAGTTCCACGGCTCTCTCTGATGGCATCTGTGATATTACAAGCGCTCTCATCGGAGCCTGGAACGTAATAGTTACTAACCCAGACGCGCAAACAAGCACACTAACTGGAGGATTCACAATCTATTTCGCGGTAACAGGTTCCCTTATATCCAGCACTTTCGACACAGGTTACACGAGTGGAGTTTCTTTTAACTCTATAATGTGGAGGGGCAATCCGGGGACTGGCGGGAGCGTTAAATTCCAGCTGGGAAGTTCAAATTGTCCTAACGGTGCCACTAATCCTCCGGATTGCTTGACCGGTTCCTGGTCAGACCCATCATCTTACCTTGGCCCGAATGGCACGCCCAATAGTTTCTATTCTTCTACTACGGATATAGGCATAGGCGAGCCGTTGCCTATCGTAACCGCCCACCACAAAAACAAAAGATATTATCGCTATAAGGTTTATTTAGATTTCAAAGAGAAAATACCTGGAGACACAAAACCAGTCGTTGATGAGGTGATAGTTAACTGGAGCCTGTAGAATTTTACGGAGTAGATAATTAAAAAACCACTTTGTGTTAAAATATATTATATGAGGAGCAATAAAGGCGCAGTAACACTTCCGGTTATTCTTCTTATTTCAGGGATAGTCATGGAAATCGCGATAGCCGGAGTTGTTGTCGCGGCTGTTATCTCAAACACGATTTTTAATTCGAGGCTTGCCGCGGAAGCCCTGGTCGCGGCGCGCGCCGGTGCGCAAGACGCAATTATGAAAGTTGTCAGGAATAAGAATTTTTCCGCGGCTGGGGCTGGATACAACCTTCCGAATATAGGAGATAGGGCATCAGCCCAGGTAGTTGTTTGCAAAGATCTTACGACATCTACTGTGCTCTGCGATACCTCTTCGCCGGGCTTGGATGAAATCACCTCAACCGGTTCCGCTTTAACCAGGAAAAAGAAAATGCGGGCGATTATAGGGGTGGACTCAATATCAGGGAAAGTAAATGTAGTTTCTTTTAAGGAGGTCCCTCTCTAAAATAAAATGAATTTCAAAGCAAAGCTCAAAAGCTTCATTAGGCTGTTAACCCCGACTCTTCCTATAGGCGGACTTCAAATTACAGATTCAATGCTCTGTTTCCTTGATGTGAACGGCGACAAAATTAAGTCGGCTTCAGTCAGACTTGCGCCTGGAATGGTTGAATCGGGAAAGATAAAGAGCGGCCAAAGGCAACAATTCGTATCAGCGTTGAAGTCTCTCCATTCACAAATTTCCGCCGACCCAAAGAAGACCATCGATGTGATTCTTTCTGTTCCGTCTGGCAGCGTCTATATTCAGCCTTTTAGCGTGTCACGGTTTGCCGAAAACAACCTTCGGGAAGCTGCCGACCTTAACATGAGAATGATATCGCCCAACCAAATAACTGATTCTTACTACGGCTGGCAAAAGATAGGAGAAAGTGACGAAGGTGGTGGGCGGATAGAACTGCTTGGGGCGTTTGCTCAAATCGCTCCGCTTGATGAAATTATGCTTTCTTTAAGGGAAGCGGGATTTGGAGTCGCAGCGGTTGAATTTTCAAGTTTGAGTCTCGCTAGAGCCATAAATGACAAGAGAGTTGTTTTAAAAGATACGCCATATCTTGCCATTGAGATTAACTCTGACGGTCTGGATTTTATGGTTTTAAGGGAAGGCAACCTTCAGTTCGATTATTTTCATCCTTGGAAACTGGTTCAGTCTGATGGCAGAGATATCCCCGTTGCAAGCCTAATAGCGGCAATAGAGACGGAGACGGAGAAAATCTTTAATTTCTACTCGGGTCGTTGGGGCGGTCAGATAAGGAATATGTTAATTGTAACATCGTTTGGGGGCGTCGAATTGAAAGAGTCCATACAAATTAGGTTCCCGGACACCGATGTGGAAGTTTTTAACCCGGAAGAATTGAAGTCAGTAAGAGGAGCCGCGATAAGAGGCGTGATTCCCAGGTCGGAAGATGTAGATATGAGTTTGACAAGCGAGACGGCGGCGAAGATTTTTGAACAAGACCAAATTCTTCATTTTATCTCGATTTGGAGGAATATTCTTCTAACGGTGTCGGTTTTCATGCTTTCTGTATATGTCGTAACCGACATTTATCTACAACGTTTAGTCGTGGAGATTACAAAGCATGCCGAGGCGGCTCCAATCGGGTCAGAGAGTACTGAATTTATGACATTGAAAGGAAAGGCGCAGGAATTCAACAGATTAGTTGAATTTGTGCGTGTCGCGAAAGACTCTGGCCATAATTTATATCCTTTCCTGCGCGAGCTTATTAATTTATCCGGCGTGAGAATTTCTTTTGAAAGGATATATTTCCAGTCAGTTGAACAACCGGTTACGGTAACTGGCGCGGCTACGAGCGAAGACGCGGTCCTGGAGTTCAAAAACAAGTTAAGTTCTTTATCGCAGATTGCCGATGTTAATCTGCCCCTGTCCAGTATTACTACCAGACCCGATGGCCGACTTGCTTTCACTACGACTTTTATAATCAAAAGTTTTGATTTTCAATCGGAAAACGTTCAGGCGGTTCCAGCGGATGAGCAAGGGAATCAGAATATCGGGGAAAAAACATTGAGTGAGAAGCTTGAAATAGTAAGCAGAGAGATAAAGTTGGTTAAGCCTGTTGCCAAAGGGGAGCTGCTTGTGTTTAAGAAGATAAATTTTAAGTCGAAATCAGAGCAGGTTGTTGTTGAAGTTTCGGCGTTGGATAGAGAAACGATTTTCCTTTTCGAAGATAAGCTTGCCGTGTCTCCCAGCTTTTCACAAGTAGAAATACCGTCTGATAGCTTATCTGATTCAGCCGATGGGAGGGTTAATTTTATGCTTAAGTTCTTTGTTAGGCTCTAATACCGCATTTATTTAACTTAAACCGGCTAATTTGGACACTTCTTCAAATACTTTGTTAAAGGCCGCAGATTCAACTTTCCCGATTTTTTTCAAGACGAAGCTTCCGGCTTTTTGCCTTAGTCCGTTTTTATCGCTTCTCACGCCGATGCGCAACCGGGAAAAATCATTTGAGCCGAGCTGTCTAATTATCGATTCGACCCCATTATGGCCTGCTGATTTTTTTCCGATAGAGAGTTTATAACCACCAAGGCTTATATCGGAGTCGTCATGGGCAACGAGTATTTCGTTCTGCTTAACCTTGAAGCGCTTAAGCGCCGAGGTTACTGCCGCTCCAGAATTGTTCATAAATGTTGCCGGTTTTACGAGGATAACATTTGCGGTCTTTGAGTACTCGAAATCTTTGCTTACTGAAAGCTTTAATTTTGGGCTTCCTAACGTCGAGGCAAGATAGTCTATATATAGATACCCCGCGTTATGGTACGAGTTTTCATAGGCTTTCCCGGGGTTGCCGAGGCCGATGATTATTTTGTAACTTTTAGAACTTGCGGCCATGACTCTATTGTATTAGAATGCCCGCAATGAAACAATTTCTCTTGCCATTTTGGGAAGTTTTGGAAACCTTAGCCGTATCGCTTATATCGATATTCCTTATATACCATTTTCTGGCCCAACCGTTCGTGGTTCAAGGCGCGAGTATGGAACCGAACTTTTCAGATGACGATTACATTCTAATAGATGAAATAACCTATCGGTTTCGGGAACCTTTGAGAGGCGAGGTCATAGTTTTCAGAAATCCAAGAAACGAGTCAGAATTTTACATAAAAAGAATAGTAGGGTTGCCGGGGGAAGAAGTTGTCATTGGGCCTAAAAAGGTTACTATTGACGGCAAGGTGCTGGATGAGAATTATCTGGAGTTTACTTCCGATTCCGCCGGGGAGCATGTTTTTTCATTGCATGCCGGCGAATATTTCGTGATGGGCGATAATCGTCCTCAAAGTTTCGATTCCAGAAGCTGGGGGCCGCTTAAGGCCAATGAGATAATAGGCTCTGTGCGTTTAAGATTCTGGCCATTGACCAAAGTCCAGCTTTTCAGCCTTCCCGCAGAAATGACTATTTCCTAATAAAATGCCGGAAAATCAAAAAGAAAAATCGCCATCTTTCCAAGCCCCGAAGGGGATGCATGATATTCTTCCGGAATCTTGGCCGCTTTTTGAGAAATTGTATAAAGCTTCCAAAGAAATCGCCGATTTTTATAATTTTTCGAGGATTGAAACACCGATTTTGGAAAATGTGGATTTGTTCGTAAGAGGGATAGGCGAGGCAACCGACATTGTTGAAAAAGAGATGTATACGTTTCCTGACAGGGCTGACAGGAGCATCACGCTGAGGCCTGAGGGCACAGCGCCTGTTGTGAGGAGTTACATAGAAAACCATCTCTATAACCTGCCCTCTCCACAGAAGTTCTTTTATTCAGGCCCTATGTTCAGATATGAAAGGCCGCAGAAAGGGAGATTCAGGCAGTTCTATCAGATTGGCGTTGAGGCCTTCGGAGCAGCCGAGCCAAAACTTGATGCGGAGATTATATCCATGCTAAAGCTCTTTCTTGAAAGGCTTCAGCTGAGAGAGCTTAAGTTTGAGGTTAATTCCATAGGCTGTGAAAAATGCAGGCCTGATTATAAAAAAGCTCTCGTAAGCTTTTTCTCCGGCAAGGTTGCAGGCCTCTGCCCGGACTGCAACAGAAGGTACAGCAATAACCCTCTGCGTATCCTTGACTGCAAAAACAGCGCCTGCGCTGAACTGAGAAAAGGCTCGCCGAAAATAACGGATTATCTGTGCGGAGAATGCAAATCACATTTTGAGGAATTCCTATCTCTCCTGAACAGCCTTAATATTTCTTACATTATCAATTCCGACATGGTCAGGGGGCTTGATTATTACACAAGGACAACATTTGAAATAACAAGCGGACATCTCGGCGCCCAGAAAACAGTTGCGGCAGGAGGAAGATATGACAGGCTTGTTGAGGAGTTCGGAGGGCCTGCTACGCCTGCGATAGGCTTTGCAATCGGCATGGAAAGGCTTGTTGAAATACTTAAGGCGCTGAATTCTGATTTTTGCATCTCTGCGCCAAAGGTGTTTATCGCCACTATCGGCAAGGATGCGAGTGACCAAGGATTATTGATTGCAGAAAAGCTGCGCTCTAAAGGCATTCAGGCTGAACTTGGTTATGACAACGCATCTTTGAAAAGCCAGTTAAGAAGGGCAGACAAACTCGGTGCAAGCTATGTCTTTATAATCGGCGATGATGAATTAAAATCAGGCATGATTAAGTGGAAAAATTTAAAAGACAGCTCACAGGGAGAGATAGGTATTGCGGCAATTTCCGAATTTGAAGGGTTGTATAGATAACTAGTTTGTATATTATATGTTATGTGTGAGCGATGACCATGACTACTAAGAGATTTGCCACTGAGATGA
>JACOTQ010000025.1 GCA_016178255.1 Candidatus Colwelliibacteriota bacterium
GGAGTTTTATGATTGTTTTTACGGCTTTTGCCATCTTAAAATTTCTTTATTTGCAACGAATCTAATTCTATCGCCGTGTCACGACCAAAAACAGGCACCATTACTTTAACACGTCCGCGGGCTTCATCAACCTCTGAAATTTTCCCGTCATGGTCTTTAAAGGGGCCATCGGTAATTCTTACAATTTCTCCAACGCGCACATCTACTTTAAATTTGGGTTCGCCGCCCCCCATTCTCGCTTTCAGAGACTCAACCTCTTCGTAAGATAAGGGAGTTGGGTTCGTCCCGTCAGGGCCTACGAACCCAGTCACGCGAGGGGTGTTTCTCACCACATACCACGAGTCCGGCTCCATAACCATTTCTACCAGTACGTAACCGGGATATATCTTGTCTTCGGTTGATATTCTCTTGCCGTTTTTGATTTTAATCTTTTTTTCCTTGGGAACGATGATATTGAAAATTTTATCGTTCATTGAAAGAGAGTCAACACGCTGTTTCAAGTAACGCGACACGGCGTCTTCATAACCGGAATAAGTATGAACAGCGTACCAATGCTGGAGGTCTGATTTTTTTTGTTTTTAGCTCCGTGTCATAAATCAGATGATAAGTTTCTGGATTCCGCTAAGGAAAAGAAAATCTAAAGTACCCAAAAAAGCCGCGACAATTAACGAAATTGTGACAACTATCAAAACCATCCGCATTGTTTCTTGCCGATTCGGCCAATTGACGCGCTTAAGCTCCTCGCGCGACTCCGACAGGAATAATGAAATCTTGCCAAACATATCTTTGTATAGTTAGGAGGATACTCAAAATCTCCCTATAAATCAAGGTTTGTCACCTGGTGGCTCCTCGTTATGATGAAGTGCTTCCGTGGCATAACCTCGCTCCCCATCAGGATATCAAAAAGCCTGTCCGCTTCCTTAGCGTCAAGGACATTGATTTGCTTTAAAATTCTCGTCTGCGGATTCATCGTCGTTTCCCAAAGCTGGTCGGGGTTCATCTCCCCTAAACCTTTGTAACGCTGGATGTTAACCGGCGAGGATTTTTCGCCGGAGTCGCCCGCTTCGCCGCGAGGCGAGGACCCTCCTTTGGAAGAAAATTCTTCAGTAATCTTTTCCCTCTCCGTTTCATCATAAGCATATTTAAAGTTCTTGCCGCTTTGAACCCGGTAGAGAGGTGGAGTCGCTACATAGAGATAACCACCATTAATAACCTGCGGGAAATGTCGATAAAAAAGACTCAAGAGTAAAGTTCTGATATGCGCCCCGTCAACATCGGCATCAGTCATGATAATAATCTTATGATAGCGTAATTTCCCTATATTGAATTCCTCGGCGATAGCAGTTCCTAAAGCTATAATCAAGGACCTAATTTCCTTATTCGCAAGCATTTTATCAATCCTCGCTTTTTCCACGTTTAAAATCTTCCCGCGGAGAGGCAATATCGCCTGAAACTTACGATCTCTTCCTTGTTTGGCGCTACCGCCAGCCGAGTCGCCCTCCACTATAAAGAGCTCTGACTCTTCCGCCTTGCGAGACTGGCAATCGGCAAGTTTTCCCGGTAAGGCAAGCCCCTCCAAAACTCCCTTTCTCAAGATTGTTTCCTTGGCCGCTTTGGCCGCGGCTCTGGCTTTGGCCGCGAGCAGACATTTACCGACTATCGCACGGGCGTCGTTCGGACGTGTTTCCAGATAAATTTTAAAAGCTTCGCCGACTACTGCTTCCACCGCCGTTCTCGCTTCGGTATTCCCCAGTCTCGCCTTAGTTTGCCCCTCAAATTGAGGCTCTCTAAGTTTAACGGAGACAATGACCGTGAGACCTTCGCGCACATCCTCCCCGGTTAGATTATCGTCTTTTTCTTTGATGTAGCCGTTGGTCCTCGCGTAATCGTTAAGAGTTCTCGTAAAAGCTGATTTAAATCCGGTGAGATGCATTCCACCATCGGTTGTGTAGATATTATTGGCGAAAGAAAGCTCTTTAGTCTCCATCCCTTCGTTATAAGCGAAAGCCGCTTCAACGCCCACTCCATTGGAATCTTTGTCGGCGTAAAAGATATTCTCGTGAATTAATTTTTCCCCATCATCGTTTAGATAATCCAAAAATGATTTAATCCCGCCGTCAAATCTGAAAGCGTAATAAAAACTGGCTGGCTCGCGTTCGTCAATGAAAATTATCCTGATACCTTTAGTTAAATAAGCCTGCTGTCTTAAATGGTCAACGATGCGGCGGCGGTCAAACTCAACTTTGGAGAATATCTCGGTATCAGGCGAGAAAACGACTTTAGTTCCGGTTTGTGAACATGCGCCGATTTTTTTGACTTTGAATTTGGGTTTGCCACGAACATATTCCTGGGTATAGAGACTGCCATCGCGGCAGACTTCCACCTTAAGCCAGGATGAAAGAGCATTCACCACCGAAACCCCCACCCCGTGCAAGCCCCCGGAAACCTTGTAAGATTCGCCGCCGAACTTTCCGCCGGCGTGAAGCGTTGTCATAACCGTTTCCAAAGCCGATGTTTTTGTCTGCTTATGAATATCAACCGGTATTCCACGACCGTTATCTTCAACACTCACAACATTGCCTTCCAACAACTTCACTTCAATATTGGTGGCGAAACCGGCCATTGCCTCATCGATGGAGTTATCAACCACCTCCCAAATCAAATGATGCAAACCGGCGGTATCAGTCGTGCCGATATACATTCCGGGACGCTTCCTTACAGGTTCCAGGCCTTCGAGAACGTAGATATCAGCGGCTGACTAAAACCCCCAAAAGACCTACATTTTTACCGTGCGCGCAGATCATTAAAAAGGTCGATTGATAAGGCTCTCTTTTAGTAGGGTTCAAATAGAACTTATGAAAAAGATTATTAAAGTGGATACAAGTTTAGGCGTATTCATCTTTGCTCTGGCAGCAATACTAGGAGGCGCTATCATGGCTCTCGCACTGGTCGAGATATTGTTCGGCTACTTTGTTACGCTATTGTTGTTAATTGCAATTGCATTAAGCACTTTCATTAATGTAAAGTTGACGGTTGCTACTTCAACTGATTGTAACGAAGATGAGGCCAAAAATGACAAGTAAATGTGACCATAATCTGTTGGAAATTCGGCTCTGTAAAATGAGCCGAATTCTATTTATAAAGATTAAAGGTAACTAGAAGTCATCTTAATTCGGCCTTAAATTGGATGGCGGTTTGCCTATAAATCTCGCTCTGAATAACATCAACTTCCTCGCTTCTAAGAGTCCTATCCGTACTCCTATAGACAATATGGTAGGCGTAGCTGATTTTTCCCGGCCCGAATTTTTCCACGTTCTCATATTTATCAGAAAGTTTTACCTCTTCCACCAAATCCCCGCCCAAGTCTCTTATAAGGTCGAAATAATTATTAGGTATAAAATCATTATTCACAACAAAAGAAATATCGCGTGTTATAGACGGGTATTTAGAAACGTCTTTATATTTATTACCAAGCTTTAGCTGCCTTTTTACGCGCTCATCATCGGACCATAGCAATCTGATATCAGGAAGCTCCATGCCGATAATAGCCAATCGCTCTAACCCGAAGCCAAACGCCCAGCCGGTGTAGTTTGAAGAGTCCACCCCTAACTTCTCTAAAACGCTTCCCTTCACCACCCCGCTGCCAAGAACTTCAACCCAACTGCCGTTTTTATCAACCTCCATTTCGATGCTGGGATTCGTGTAAGGAAAAGAGTCTTCATTGAAGCGATATTTAACATCTTTACCAAAAACAGCTTGAGCAATCTTGAGTAAAATGTTCTTAAGGTCATCAACCGCGACGGTCCCAAAATCCTTGGGAACAAGGTAATAACCATCCATCTGATGAAACACGTTCATGTGATGCCGGTCAATTTCATCTTTGCGGTATACTTTGCCGTAAGTGAGCACCCCGAGTGGTAAGTTTTGTCTTATTTTCTCTTTCGCGTGCTCGGAAGTTAAATAGTAGTACCAAGATACGGTAGTGTGAGTGCGTAATATATATTCCTTATCGACGTAGTAGGTATCTGATGTGCTCCGCGCGGGATGGTCAGCCGGAAAGTCGAACAAGTCAAAACTCTGCGCAGCAGGCACAATTTCCGGAACTTGGACAATGTCAAAACGCTCAAAATCAGGCAGGCGAATAATCCGTTGGGCTAATTCACAGATTGGACTGCCGGGAGTTCTCGAAAGGTCCGGCATCTTCAAAAAGCGTTTCATCCGGTCGGCTTCAGTATCGCTTCTATCCTCCAAAGATTTTACAGCCTTCTGTTCTTCCTCTAAATCTATTTTTATATCCATATTATATCCATGACTTTAATAATACACCGCTAAAATAATCTTTGACAAATAGGAGGGCGGCTTTTACAATAACTTTTATATAGTAGCAACCCGGGGTGGAGAAACGGTTATCTCATTAGCCTCATAAGCTAAGGAAGTGGGTTCAACTCCCGCCCCCGGAACCAATATATAAATTAAGAAATTCTCCTTATACCTCTAACTCAACAAAAAAGGCGCTGCCTTTTCCTCGGCCGTCCGATTCGGCCCACAACCTTCCTTTGTGCACGCTTAGAATTGCTTTCGCTAAGACCAAACCAATGCCTTTGCCCAAAGGATTAATCTTTCGCGCTTCTTCGCCTCTCTCAAAAATTTGAGCAAACAACTTATTCAGCTCATCTTTAGTCAGGCCTAGGCCGTTATCCTTAATGGTAAGCCTTAGGATTTTTTTATCGCGTTCTATGGGATGCGAGATTTCTTCGCCTTTAATAGAAACGGAGCCTCCGTCAGAGGAATAAACCACCGCGTTCCTGATAATAACACCGAGAGCGCGTCTTATTTTCCCCTCGTCAACATCCACAGTTGGCCAGCTGGCTGGATTTCCCTCCATTGCGACTGAAAGGTGTTTTTTCTCTATCTTTTCATCTTCCTCCGCGAGTATATTCTCAAAAACCAATTTGATGTCCACTGGCTTAATGTCTAAAGAGACGACTCCGGCCTGGATTTGAGAAACTTCCAAGAGCTCGTTAACCAAGTCAATCATTTCAGCCGAGGAGCGTCCAATCTTAGCGACGAACTCATCAAGATGAGGGCTGTTTTCTTTAACTGCCTTAGGCAATAAATCCGCGTAATTTTTAATGATAGTAAGCGGGGTCCGCAGGTGATGCTGGGTGGCCAAAACAAACTGGTCTTTGGTTTTGGAAAGTTCTTCCAGTTCCAGGCGAGATTTCTTTTCAACTTCATAAGCGCGTTGGACTTCATATGTTTGCTCATCCACCTTCTTTCGAATATTTTTGTTAAAATCATTGAGTTGGACGTTCAGGTATTCTACTTGCTTTCGCTGTTCCAGCTCCTGAAAAACGCCCCGAATTATCAAATAACCGAAGCCGATAGAACCAGCGAGGACAAACGTGCTTATAAGCATGCGGTTAAAACTGCCAGCCAAAAAAACTTGCACGAGAAGGACCAGCCAAAAACCGGTAACAAAAAGTTGCGTCGCGGCCAGCCGCGTTGTTTCAACAAATTGATGGCGAAAGATAATGTAGGCACAAGCAAACACAAAAGGGAGTATGAAGAGCGGAGCGTACTGCACAAAGCTTGGATTCTCTAAAGCGGCTGGGAACACAAAACTTAAAACGACCGTTAAAACAAGATATAACAAGAGCGTACCAACCAGATATCTGAAGTAAGTTCTTTGAACCCTTTGGGCCGCCTTGCGTTTCTTCCACAAAATTATCATTGACCAGATAAGAGACCCGAACACGCTAAGCGCGTAAACAGCCATTCCAATAAACGGCTGCGGGGCAATAATGCCCTTTTCAAGAGCTTTAGCGGGATCGATATGCGAAAAGACTAGCGGAGTAAGTCCCAGCAGAGAAACAAAACCAAACCATACTAAAATAGCGGTCAATCGTTTTTTAGGAATTGTAAGCTTCGCTTCCGGATAATTATGAGCGAACAAAAGCAGCACCGGGAATATAAAAGCCCAACTCCACCGCTAAAAGTCTGTTTGTGACGTTACCTTTGCGATTGAGATAAAACAGGATGCCAAGACTAAGCGTTGCCACAATCGCGAAACCGGTAATCAGGAAACTTAATTCCACGCCGAATACAAGAGGCGTATCAAAGTGAACAAGCCGGACAATCCCGTCAACCATATCTGTTTATTATACAGCAGCTAAAAGTTTGGCGCTATTTTTACCGGCTCGACATACTCAAAAATTCTTTTTCGTTAAGTATTTTAACGCCTAATTTTTCGGCTTTAGGTAATTTCGAGCCGGGTTCGGAACCCACAACCAAATAATCAGTTTTTTTGCTTACAGATTCTGAAATACTTCCGCCCAGTCTCTTGATATTAGCTTTGGCCTCATCACGACTTATCGACTCCAAACCGCCTGTTAAAACGAAAGTAATGCCCTTAAATTTGCCAGCGACTTTTTTTGCCTCACGCAGAATCTCCACGCCATTCGTTTTTAGCTTTTTAATATAGTTCAAGCTCTCTTTGGCGTGAAAAAAATTATACACACTTTTAGCCACAACGGGGCCAATGTTTTCTATAGAGTTTATTTTATCCAGTGACGCGTTCATTAACTTATTTATTGCTCCAAAATGCCGTGCTAAATCTTCAGCCGTTTGTTCTCCCACATGCAAAATGCCTAACGCGTAAATAAACCTCGCGAGCGATATTTTACGATGAGCGTTTATAGAGTTAATAATGTTCTCCGCGCTTTTTTCTCCAAATCTTTCCAAACCATCAATGTCGCTTTTTTGAAGCGTAAAGATATCCGCGGCATCACTGATTAAGCCTTCGTCCTTTAACCTGTCTAATATTTTCGGGCCTATAGTGTAAATCTCAAAAATGTTCACAAAATGCTGCATACCGCGACGGTTCTTGGCTGGGCATTTAGAGTTGGTGCAATAGTACGCGGTTGATTGGGAGCTGGATTTCTCTCCAATCGACCGCTTTCCCACGCCTCCGCCACAGACAGGACAATGAACGGGAATTTTTATGGCAATTTCATTGCCTGACCTTAATTTAGGGAGAACCTCCACTACTTCCGGAATTACATCTCCCGCTTTTTGTATAACAACGGTGTCTCCAATCTTTAATTTCAATTTATTTATCTGGTCCATGTTATGCAATGTAGCCTTGGAAACGGTTGAGCCAGCAACTAACGTTGGCTCAAAAATTGCCACCGGAGTTAATACGCCGGTTCTTCCAACATTGAAAATTACGTCTTTAACGGTAGTAGTCGCTTTCTCCGCCGGATATTTATAAGCAATCATATACCGGGGAGCTTTGCCTACAACACCAACTTGTTCGTATAATGTTTGATTATTTAAAGAAATCACTACCCCGTCGGTTCCATAGTCCAATGTTTTTCTGATACCTTCCGTCTCTTTGATGAACTTTTCCGCTTCTCCCAAATTTTTACAGACTTCTTCGTGCTTATCCACCTTAAAGCCCAATTGTCGCAAGAGGCTGTGTTCGCCTGAATGCGTGAGGGGTGTGCCCTCTTTCCCATCTTGTGTTTTTCTAACTATATCGTAAGCAAAGAAATCCAGTTCTCTCTTGGCCGTAAGTAACGGGTCTAATTGTCGCAATGACCCCGCGGCCGCGTTGCGGGTATTAGCAAATAAGGGTTTTTCTAATTTCTCTTGGACTCTATTTAATTTGTTCAGAGTTTTTTTACTCATAATCGCCTCGCCGCGAACCTCTAAATAATCTAACTTAGAGCGTAGCTTCAAGGGTATGGATTCGATCGTCCTTAAGTTTTGGGTTATGTCCTCGCCAATGAATCCATCGCCACGGGTCGCTCCTTTCACAAAATTGCCGTTCTCGTATATCAAAGAAACCGCCAAGCCATCCATTTTTAACTCGCAAAAGTATTCAATATGAAACCCACCGGCATCATCAACGGGAATAAATTTCAAAACCCTCTTCTCCCAAGCCCTTAGCTCCTCTTTGTTAAATGCGTCATTCAAGGATAACATTGGAACTTGATGCGCGACTTTAACAAATTTATCCAGGGGCTTGCCCCCAACACGATTAGTTGGAGAATTAAGGTCGATAAACTCCGGGAATTCAGTTTCAAGTTTTTTGAGTTCTCTCGTTAGCGAATCATAAACTTCGTCCGTCACCTTCGGGTCATCCAAAACATGGTACCGATACCTCAAATTCTCTATCTGTTCCCGAAGTTTCTCTATTCTTTTTTTGGCGCCATCTTTCGTCATTATAGAGATGGCAGATTACCCTGGAACGCCCTGGCAGACCGACCAGATTGACCTATAGACTTAAGAGGCAATAAAAGGTCTTCGGGGTTTTTAGTGATAGTTACCTTAGAACCGTTCTTTAAGTCCGGCCCTCCGTTAAGGTAAGGAAGGGAACCGCCAAGCTTATTTTCATTATAAAATGCCCACTCGATACCGCTGTCAGCCGCAAATATGGCTTTCATGGAATTATTAACATCTGTTGCCTGCCGCAACTGATATAAAATGAGAAGCCCGGCGAGAGACGTGGAACTTAAAATCGCTCCCGATAAGAGTACGACGGTTAAGAGCATTACTTGCCCCGTATCACAACTGCGATTACAA
>JACOTQ010000032.1 GCA_016178255.1 Candidatus Colwelliibacteriota bacterium
AACGTTTACGTGCGGCTTGGTTCTTTCGAATTTCACTTTTTCTGCCATGTTTATTTTATATTTATTTTTCTATTTTATTCTTATTTTTATCTTTGGACCATTAAAATATTAACGATTTAAAGTGTATAAAATGGTTCGAACAATGTCAACCCCGACACTTGAAATAATTATCTCTTCCCATCAATTATCGCCTGCTCAAGATTTTTAGGAACGGGTTCGTAAGCAAAAAATTCCATCGTAAACGAACCGCGGCCTTCGGTCATGGAGCGCAGTTTCGTAGCGTAACTAAACATTTCGGATAAAGGAATTTTCGCGTCCACCACCTTAACAGTTCCTCTATCGCTCATCTCCTCGATTCTCCCGCGCTTTGAAGAAATGTCCCCGGTAACATCTCCCAGAAAATCGCCCGGAGCTATTACCTGGACTTTCATAATCGGCTCAAGGATAATCGGCTTTGAAAGCTTAACGGCTGTTTGGAGGGCCATGGAAGCGGCAATCTTGAAAGCGGCCTCCGATGAATCAACTTCATGGTAAGAGCCATCATAAAGCGCGACCTCCATATCGACTAACCGAAATCCAGCTATCACCCCTTTATCCATAGCTTCCCTCACTCCCTTTTCAACGGCAGGGATGTATTCTTGCGGAATAGTCCCGCCTCTAATTTCATTCAGGAATGCAAATCCACTCCCTCTCTCCGTTGATTTAGCTCTTAACCAAACGTGTCCATACTGTCCGCGGCCGCCGGATTGACGGATGTATTTCCCCTCCGCTTCAGCTTCGCCTGTTATCGTTTCCTTGTACGACACCTGCGGGCGGCCAACGTCAGCGGTTACTCCAAATTCACGTTTCATTCTTTCAACCAAGACCTCCAAATGGAGTTCTCCCATGCCAGAAATTATAGTTTCTCCCGTATCTTGGTCGCCGCTCACCCTGAACGTCGGGTCTTCCTCCGAGAGACGTCTTAAAGCCACGCCCATTTTTTCCTGGTCGGCTTTAGTCCTCGGAAAATCGATTGATTCAAGGGTTATGGAGTGGTCCGGGTCTGATAAAGTATCGCCAGTCGTAGTGTCCTTTAGCCCGACTAAGGCGCCGATGTCCCCGGCATATATCTCATCAACCTCTTCCCTGTGGTTTGCGTGCATTCTTAAAATGCGCCCGACTCGCTCCTGATTGTTTTTACTCGCATTCAGTATATAACTGCCGCGATTCAAAACACCGCTGTAAATCCTGAAATAAGTAAGACTGCCGACATAAGGGTCCGCCGCTATTTTGAAAGCTAAGGCCGTAAACGGTTCGGTATCCTTAGGTTCTCTTATAACTTCATCGCCCGTTGCCGTATCAATCCCCTTAACGCCAGGCAAGTCGGACGGAGACGGCAGTAAATCAACTACCGCGTCAAGCATCAATTGCACGCCTTTGTTTTTCAGGGCAGAACCGCAAAGCACCGGAATCAACGTTACATTGATAGTGGCTTTTCTAAGGACAGACATAAGTTCCTCTTCCGTAATATCAACGCCTTCTAAATATTTAGTTGTGAGCTTTTCGTCTTCTCCCGCAATACGCTCTATAAGTTCGTGGCGGTAACGCTCGGCGACAGAGACCAAATTTTCCGGAATCGGTATTTCAATCAAACGCTCGCCATGCTCGCCTTCAAAATGAAAAGCTTTATTTTTTATCAAATCTATAACTCCGCTAAAATCGGATTCCGCTCCTATAGGTATTTGGATAGGTAAAGCGTTAGGGGTTAACCTTTCCTTTATGGAAGCCAAACTCTTTTCAAAATTCGCTCCCATTCTGTCCAGTTTGTTGATAAAACAAATACGCGGGACTTTATATTCGTCAGCGTAATGCCAATTTGTTTCCGATTGCGGTTCAACTCCGGCAACACCGTCAAAAACAACAACGGCGCCGTCAAGGACACGCAAAGAACGCTTCACTTCGACGGTGAAATCTATGTGGCCGGGGGTATCGATTAAATTAATTTTATGCTCGAATTGTTTGTTGCCGTCCCTGTAGGTCGGAATCCAAAAACAAGTAGTCGCGGCGGAGGTGATGGTAATGCCCCGTTCCCTTTCCTGCTCCATCCAGTCCATAACAGCTTCGCCTTCGTGCACTTCGCCGATTTTATGGGACATTCCGGTATAAAAAAGGATGCGTTCGGAAACCGTGGTCTTCCCGGCGTCTATGTGAGCGATAATTCCAATATCTCTGATTTTTTCAATCGGGTATTGTCTAGGCATCTGAAGAGTATTTAGCGTCGAGCGAAATGAGCAAAGGCGCGGTTCGCCTCTGCCATGCGGTGAGTGTCCTGCTTTTTCTTAATTGCCGCGCCTTCGTTCTTGTAAGCGGCGGCGAATTCTTCCGCAAGTTTTTCCGACATATTGCTGCCCTTCTTGGCCCTTGCCGCGCCAATAATCCAGCGAGAGGCTAATATAAATTTCCTTCCCGGACTCACTTCTTGAGGAATCTGATAATTAGCGCCTCCTATCCGTCTTGAGGAGACTTCAACAACAGGGGCGGCGTTCTCCATTGCCTTTTCAAATACAAGCAACGGCTCGGCTTTAAGTTTAACGCCGACAACTTTCATAGCGTCATACATCACTTTTTCAGCCGTGGATTTTTTCCCACCCTCCATTAAGTAATTGATGAAGCGTGTTACAGCGACGTTTCCATAAACAACATCGCCCTTAAATTCTCTCTGATAATTTCTTTTTCGCCTCATAACTATTTAGCTTTTGGCTTTTTCGCGCCATATTTACTTCTTTGCTGTTTTCTGCCTTCAACGCCGGTTGTATCAAGAATGCCTCGAACTATGTGATAACGAACGCCCGGCAAATCTTTAACGCGGCCGCCGCGAATCATCACAACAGAGTGTTCCTGGAGAGCATGTCCTTCTCCCGGAATATAGGCGGTTACCTCCTGGCCGTTCGTGAGCCGGATTCTCGCGACTTTTCTCAAAGCCGAGTTCGGTTTCTTGGGAGTAGTCGTAAATACCTTGAGACAAACCCCCCTCTTAAACGGCGACGGAGATGAAACGGGCCGATTTTTTAAAACATTAAAATAAATCCCCAACGCGGGGGTTTTGCTTTTTCTCGCAGTCTTCTTCCTGCCCTGCTTTAAAATCTGTCCTATTGTCGGCATGACAAGCTCAATATTACAAAGAAGATTCTATCCTGTCAATTCAGATTTGTTTCAAAGCTAGCTTACAAATTATTAATTCTTAAATTAAAGACAGGCACAAATAGATATTTGTGCCTGCTTTCTGGGTCATTATGACCCATTCATCGGGAAGATGGGAAAATGCTTTCTTAATCCCACCGGCAATCAATGCATTCCTTTCTATGGAGAGCGTAGATTTCCACGTCGTGAGTGTTGCATGTCTCACCGTAGGTCATCTGCGCCTCATAGTAAGCCTCGTGTGCTTTATTGTAAATATTTCTCGCCTCAACCAATGCTTCATATGCCTTATAGTACCTGCGTGCATTACCCCAAAGATTCCTCCATGACTTACTGCGAACATCGCACGCCTTACGCCAAGCCACCAGGGCTTCATCCAGAGCCTCAACTGCTTCATTGTAAACATCGCCCGCATCACAGTAAGCATCCCATGCTTTAAACACTTGTAAAGGCACTTCTGCTTTCACAACTTTTATAAGCCGTAAATGAAGCCATCGTTCGTCTCCTGACTCGTTTTTCCTGATATATTCAACATGCTTTTCAATTGGTTCGTCAAGAACCTCCATCAGCCTCTCACGATGGACATGCCAAGCATATATAAACTCTCAGTCTTTATCGCTAAACTGATGCTATGGTATATAGTAACACTCAATGAAGCTTATGTCAAGTGTCAGCCCCCGAACACCCCAAGAAAGGCATTAAGTCCTCCAATTCCGACTAATGCTTGAAAGATTGAAAATGACGGCACCCAGATAATATTTGGAAATAAGTACACGAAAAGCATCAGGAAAAACACTCCGCCCAAACCGACATTCTGGAGTATTTGGGAGTATTTATAAGGGAGAATGGCCGCGAGAACTTTAGAACCGTCGAGAGGCGGAATAGGTATTAAATTAAAAACAGCGAGGAGGCAATTTAAGAAAACTATGAGGCTTAGCATGGCAAGCATGATAGGATTCAAAAATCCCGCGCCAAGTCTTACGACTAAGCCGAAAGCAGCCGCGATTGCCAGATTGGAAATTGGCCCCGCCAAGGCGACTTTCAAAGGACCGTATTTAAAGTCTTTGTACAACGCGTTAGGATTGTAGGGTACGGGTTTCGCCCATCCCAAGATAACGCTTGAGTTTGTAAGAAAGAGGATGAGCGGCAAAAAGATTGAACCAAAGGGGTCGAGGTGTTTTAACGGATTTAAAGTCAGTCTACCGGCTGATTTCGCGGTATCATCGCCCAATCTTAACGCCATAAGGCCGTGAGAAATTTCATGGAGCATCACGGAAAACAAAAAAACCGCCAGTTGAAATATCGGAATCAATATGTTATTCATAAATACATTATGAGACAATGTACGGTTTGTGGCAAAGGATCGGTAATGGGCGGACACCGAATAAAGCTCCGCGGCAAATATAACCCCCAACCCATGACCAGGAAATATCCCAATCTTCAAAGCCTGACTTTGGCCTCCGGCAAGAAAGTTGTCGCCTGCGCGCGGTGCGTTAAACAGAGCGCTAAAAGAGCTCTTGTCGCGGCTTAATTTATAAAGGCCTTTGAAGACGGGCTGTAGTATACCGGCAAGTACGTCCCGCCAACGAATGAAAACGGGGAGTAGTATAGTGGTAGTACGCAAGGCTGGGGGTCTTGTAGTTCGGGTTCGATTCCCGGCTCCCCGACAGAAATAATAGGCATCGCTTTATAGATAAGCGGTGTTTATTATTTTTAGATTGGTTTTTCTGGGAATTGAACGGGAAAGGCCTGCCTGCCGGCGAGGCAGGGGTCGGGAAAACGGGAGTTTTCTCGTGGCGGAGTTCACGAACCGATGGGTTCGTGAGAGCGAGTGAAATGAGCGACGTGAAATTCCCGGCAGCCCGACAGAAATAGAAATTACTTATTTCTTAAAGAAAATAGAGGCCAAGAAAAACGCACCGGCAATAATAACAAAAGCAGGGCCTGGCTGGAATCCGTAAAAATAAGATGCTGTAACCGCGAGGAGTGCCCCGATTACGCTTAGGATAACGCTCAATAAGACATATGAATACATACTGCCGGCAATGTTCCTGGCTGTAGCTGCGGGTATTATGATTAGCGAGCCCATCAAGAGAACGCCGGCAAATTTCATGCCGATCAAAACTGACAAAGCAAATATAAGGAGAAATGTAAGTTCAAGCCTGTGGGGTTTAAGCCCCACTGAAAGAGAAAGGTCAGGCGAGATAAAAGTGAGGATGAATTTCTTTGAAAACGAATAGAGAACCGTAATAACTATAGTCGAGAGAATTATGGCTAGCCAGAAATCGAAGGGCTCAATTTTCGTAACATTTCCGAAAAGCGCCTCAAGCAGTTCCTCTTTAGGAGTAAGCATCGCGCCGAAAGCCAAAGCAACCGAGAAAAAAATTCCTACTAATGCGTCAACCGGAAGTTTTGTTTTGTGTTCAGCTATCCAAATAAGCAACGCGCCTGACATTAAAAAAACGAAAGCGCCGAAGAAAGGATTGAAATTAAAGATGAGTCCAAGCGCTATGCCAGGCAAGGCAACGTGCGATAACGCGTCACCGACAAGCGCCATCCTTTTAAGCAAAGCGAAAGAACCAAGCATTCCGGCAGAGGCCGCGATAAACATTCCGGCTATAAAGGCTTGTAAAAATCCAAAACTGGGCATTTAAACAGTTGCGTGTTTATAAAAGTTGCCACTGCCATAGAGCCTTTTCAGGCCAGTCGGTGTTAATACATCTTTCGGGATTCCGAAACAAGCCTGGGAATGATTAAGGCAGAGAACTTTGGTGGCGTAACGGTAGACGACCGTGAGGTCATGAGAGATTAACAAGAGCGTAAACTTCTCGCTGTCATGAAGGTGATGCAAAAGGTCATAAACAGTTTCTTGTCCAGCCACATCGATGCTCGAAGTTGGTTCGTCGAATAAAAGAAGGTTTGGTTTTCCGATAAGGGCCCAAGCAATGAGGGTACGCTGGAATTCTCCGGAAGAAAGCTCACTGAACTTTTTATGGAGAAATGGCGCTCCCATATGAACAAGGCCCAAGGCTGTTTCTGGAGATAGAACGTCGCCATATTTTAAATTTTGGACTCTCAAAAGCAAAAATTCTTCCACGGTTATAGGTAAATTCCTTTCCAAATCTATTTTTTGAGGAACGTAACCAATTTTTGTTTCCGGACCTAATATGATTTTCCCGTTGTAAGGGAGTGAACCCAAAATGGCTTTGAAGAGGGTAGTTTTACCGGAGCCATTAGGGCCCATAACTGCCAGTATTTCTCCTTCAGTTAAAGAAAAGGAAATGTCTTCAATAACGGTCTCGTTCCCGTAACGAACGTTTAAATCTTTTATGCTTAAGACTTGCTTGCTATCGTGCTGATTATGACTTTTCATTATTACAAGATTTGCTCTCTTATTTTATTCCACCAAGGATAATCAAGAGTCTTAATTTTCTCGAGCTCTTTTTCGTAGATTGGCTTGAAAAATTCATTGCCAACTTTTACCTCTTCGTAACACTTACATATCAAAGAAATTTTGTCGGCGAGTTTTACAACCTGGGCTTCTTTAGTAACCTGCTCCGTATCCTCATTCCAAAAAGATATAAACTGCATTTTCAGGTCGTTCGGAAGGTCTTCAAAAACAAGCGGGATGGTATCTCTGTTCACTTTACGGATGGCTTCCAAAATTTCGTTATTATAATGTTTGAAAGGAGTGAGAATGTCCCCGCTTATCGCCTCTTCCATATCGTGAACCAAAGCGATTTTTAAAGCTTTCGCTTCATCAATATCCTCACCGCATTTTTTCAAAAAGTAAACTATGACGCTTGTAAAATAAGCTACATAAAAGGAATGTTCCGCGACTGATTCCGAAAATTGCTGTGGTTGGCCGTTGAACCTTATAACATGCGCGAGAGACCTATCGAGGAAATGTTCAAATGCTTTCGACATTATTTCAAAGCCCCGCCCTCCTTTGAGATACCCGGTTGTGACCTAGGTGGGTGGACTCAACCTATGGCCCAAGGGCCAAGGCGCTATTGTCCTCCCTAAATCTCTACTTAATCAGGAATCAATTAGAGGGCGGGACAACTGTATTGTAGCATATCACTCTAAAATGCCGTCAAGGTTTACGTCGTACAAAATCGCTTCGTTAATCAAGCGATAGCTATGAAGTTCTTCTCCCTTAAACCAAAGCGTAATTTCTTTCTCCGCCTCATCCGGAGAACCGGATGCGTGAATCAAATTTCTGACTGCCCTATCATCGGCGTCAGAAACCTCATAAGAGTCGATGGTGAAATCTCCTCGAATGGTTCCCATGTCAGATGTTAAATGCGACAGGGATAAATACAGCTGCAAGGATCAATGCAATTGCCACAACCGGACCGGAAGATATGTATTTCTTTAAATTCTTCAAAATTATTTCTGTAATCTTCAAGGGGTCTTCTGACGGAGGCGTTTTTCCTTTCTTCCTGTAAGACGCGATTGTTTTCTCGCCGGTTTTCACGCGCCATTCGGGGTCAATAAGGTAATGACTCTGAATAAAAGCTTCGTCCGGCAGAACCATCTTCATGCCAATCAATTTCAATCCGCTTTTCTCGTAGCGGCTTATTATCTCCCCTATCAGAGTTCGTTGAACACCGTCAGGCTTGATAACAACTAAGGTCCTTTCTTCTTTTAAATTGGTCATTAAAAATTATTCAATAATTGTACCAGCAAATTTTTTATTTTCAAGGTAGTTGCCCAGATTTTTAAAATCATCGCCTTTTAAAACAACGACCCTTAAGCCCAGCTCCTCGGCTTTTTTAGAGGCTATCGGGTCAAAGGGCGCGTTCATCCCGGGTATCCACTTGTTGCCAACAAGTAATCGATAATCTTTCCAGGAAATCATATCAATCGGTTTAGCGTCTTTGTGATTTTTGGGGTCTTTATCAAAAACTTTAGGGATATTCGAAAGATTCAAAACCGTATCCGCTCCGTAATCCTCGCATAATAAAACCGCGTCGTAATCGGTTGACCAGCCGGGTTTCCAGCCGGCGGCTATGGCAACCGGTTCGCTGACTTTTCTGATAATGTCGTAATGCTTGATAATATACGGATGGCTAATATCCCTGAAAACAGTTCTTAAGAGGTGGGCGTTCAAGCGCGTCGCGTGGATTCCTAACCAATCTAAGTCGTCGATTGTAAGCTCATGCCCCAAAACGGTTTTTCCGGCATCACGATAATGGCGGGCAACTTGCCCGCCACCGACAACAATAAAAATTTGACGCCCAGGATTTTCCTTAAGATTTTTTCTGATAAAATCATTAAACTTCGACAAGAAATTAACATCAACCTCGCCATGAGGCACAACCAAGCTGCCTCCCAACGAGAGAACTAATATATCGCGGTTACTTTTATTTTTCATCGAGTTTAATGTGAAGTTCTTTTAGTTGGTTTTTAGAAACCCCGCTCGGAGCTCCCATCATTAAGTCTTTGCCGTCGCCAGTCTTTGGGAAAGCGATTACCTCCCTGATGTTGGGCTCATTCTCTAAGAGCATCACAAATCTGTCAATGCCGGGAGCAATGCCCCCGTGGGGCGGGACACCGTATTTAAAAGCTTCAAGAATATGACCGAATTTGTCTTTAACTTCTTTCGGCTCGTTCCCCATCGCAGTGAAAACCGCTTCTAAGAGTTCCGGGTCGTGAATCCTGATTGAACCTCCCCCTATTTCATAGCCGTTCAAAATGAAGTCGTATTGTTTAGCGAGCATCGAGGCAGGGTCGCTTTTGAAAACTTTCCAGAATTCTTCCGTGTCTTTCACTTGAGGTTGTGTGAACGGATGGTGAACCGCGTCCCAGCGGGATTCGCTTTCCTTCCATTCAAACGCCGGAAAATCAACGACGAATAAGAAAGCCAGCTCGTTTGGGTCATTTTTGTCGTCTCTTACATCAGGCTTATCGCTTTGATATTTCGACATCGCCTCCGCGTAAGAAATCTTAGGAATCCTGCCTTTGGAATCCAATCTGATTTTTTTATCCGGATAAAGATTCCTTACCAACGAAATATACAGGTCTTCAGTAAGATTAAGAATATCTTTCGCGTCAACAAAACTCATCTCAATATCAAGTTGGGTAAATTCAGGCTGCCTGTCGCCGCGAGTATCCTCGTCACGGAAACATCTGGCGATTTGGAAATATCGCTCTAATCCGGCCACCATTAGGAGTTGTTTATACTGCTGCGGTGATTGAGGCAAAGCATAAAATTCTCCCAGATATACCCTTGATGGCACCAAATAATCCCTTGCGCCTTCAGGAGTTGATTTGCCAAGGTTTGGAGTTTCCACCTCCACAAACCCCTTTTCAGTCAGATAATCACGCATAAATTTTATGACTTTATGCCTGTTTCTTAAATTCTTCGTTAGCCGTTTACGACGTAGATCAAGGTAACGGTACGTCATTCGTAATTCTTCGCTTACTTCGTAGCCGTCAGTATCGAGCGCGAACGGCGGGGTTTTGGCCATCGAGATAATTTCTAATTCGCTTACGGCGATTTC
>JACOTQ010000069.1 GCA_016178255.1 Candidatus Colwelliibacteriota bacterium
GATATTGCCGTTGTTACGGCTTTGGGGGATATTCCGATTCACGTTGAATTTTATTCGGGTCCGGAGGCGGTGGCGAAAGAGAAAATAAAAATCGTCCAGGCTTTGGAGCCGGAAGGTTATGCGGTGCTGAACTTTGACGACTCGACCGTGCTTGGCATGAAAAGTAAGTGTAAAGGCAAAGTTTTAACATTCGGCTTTGGAGAAGGCGCGGATGTGAGAATAACAAGCTTTCTAAACAGAAGCGAGTTCGGAAAGCCTCTAGGCATATCATTTAAAATAGAGACCAAGGATAATTTCGTGCCTGTTAGGATTGACGATGTTTTTGGGAAATCTCAAGCCTACGCCGGAGCCGGCGCCGCGACCGTCGGTTTGATTAGAGGCGTGAATTTAGTTAAAATCTCGGAAGCGCTTCTACAATACAGAGGAGAGCGAGGCCGGGGAAGATTGATTGAGGGCGTGAAAAGCAGTTATATTATTGATGATACTTATAATGCCTCGCCACTTTCGACTGTTGCCGCGCTCGATATTTTAGGCGATTTATCAGCGCCTAGAAAAGTGGCAATTTTGGGTGATATGAAGGAGCTCGGCAAATACACCACTTACATTCATGAGAAAATCGGGAGAACGGTTGCTAGAAATGCCGATGTGCTGGTCACCGTAGGCTTAAAGGCCAGATTCATCGCCGAAGGCGCGAGAAAAAGCGGGTTTTCTAAGAAAAATATATATAGTTTTGAAAACTCTGAAGGAGGAAAGATTGATATCCTAAATTTGATTGAAAGCCGCGACCTCATTCTTGTCAAAGGTTCGCAGTCAATGAGAATGGAAACAATAGTCTTGAAAATCATGGCACATCCGGAGCTTGCCAAAGAGTTACTTGTGCGGCAGTATGGTAAATGGCTAAAGAGCTGACAGGCCAAAGAGCTATCAAACCATCGTGGCCCCTATCGTCTAGTGGCCTAGGACACTAGGTTCTCATCCTAGAAACCGGGGTTCGATTCCCCGTGGGGGCGCAATTACAGAAATGAATTTAATGGGAAAACGTATTCTGATATCTTTGTTTGGTTTTAGCTTGTTGATTACAGGCGTTTCCGGGTTTTTAGTATTGAACAAACTTGCGAGCCAAGACGGGCCTTTCATAATCCATTTTGATAGCTCGGGGGTTGTTGATATTATAGCCGGCGCTAACAAGGTCTCAAGCATTTTTGCCTCTGCTGGTTTTATGATTTTAATCAACTCTTTGCTGGCTTATATATTGTATAAAAAAGAATTCGAGACGCTAACTTACATTTTTCTTGGTTCATCGCTTTTTATATCGATTTTAGCCTTCTTAGCCTCAAACCTGATTATTTCTCTGAATTAACTCTCTTAGCTTGACTTGAGCGTGCTTTTACCTTTTAATTAAGCCACTATGTTCGCTGTTATAGAGACCGGAGGCAAACAATACAAAGTTGCCCCCGGTGACAAAGTTAAAGTTGAAAAATTGGACCAAGAAGCTGGTAGCAACTTTTCGTTTGACAAGGTTCTCGTAACCGGAGAGGGCGAAAGCGTTAAAATTGGGCTACCTTATTTGAGTGGCGCAAAAGTGCAGGCCAAGGTGTTGCGTGAAGGAAGGGCTCGTAAGAAGATAGTTTTCAAATATCATTCCAAGGCCCGTTATCGGAAAAAGAAAGGCCACCGACAGCATTTCACCGAAGTGGAAATAATTAAAATAAGCGGCTAAATTATTAGCCGCTTATTGCGTTCTGGCCGTCTGTCTAAACCAGAGACCCGTGTTATAATCTCTGGTGATGAATTTATACAATACCCTTAGCCGCAAAAAGGAAACTTTCAAGCCTCTTCATAAAGGATTAGCGGGTTTATATACCTGCGGGCCGACTGTTTATAACTATGCGCATATAGGGAATTTGCGTACCTATATATTTGAGGACATTCTGCGCCGAACGCTTCATTACAACGGATATAAAGTACATCACGTGATGAACATCACTGATGTGGGTCACCTTACTTCCGATGCTGATGAAGGCGAAGATAAATTGGATAGCGTTGCTCGGAAAGGAGGAAAATCCGTTTGGGATATCGCCAAATTTTACACGGAAGCCTTTTTGAGGGACATTAGAGCGTTAAATATCAAAAAAGCGAACATTCTTTCTCCTGCGACCCGGAATATCAAAGAACAAATCGCGCTTATTCAACTGCTTTTCAAGAAAGGTTACGCTTACGAAACCGCGCAGGCGATTTATTTTGATATCTCTAAATTTAAAAATTATACGGAGTTATCGCGCCAAAAGTTAAGTGAAAAAATCGTTGGCGCGCGAGAGGAAGTCGTGGTGGATTCCGAAAAGAGAAACCCGCGCGATTTCGCTCTTTGGTTCAAACTCGTCGGGCGATTTGAAAACCATACTATGCGTTGGAAATCACCTTGGGGCTATGGTTTCCCGGGATGGCACATAGAATGTTCTGCGATTTCAACAAAATATCTTGGCCAGCCATTTGATATTCATACCGGAGGCATTGACCACATCAATGTCCATCATACCAACGAAATCGCACAGTCAGAGGGAGCGTACGGGAAACCTCTCGCGCGAATCTGGATGCACGGCGAATTTTTACTAACGAACGATGCGAAAATGGCAAAGTCCGCCGGTAACTTCTATACGCTTGCGACACTGACCGAAAAAGGTTTTGACCCCCTCGCTTTCCGTTACCTTGTCCTCGGAACTCAATACCGCAAGCAGCTCAATTTCACTTGGGATAGCCTTAGATCAGCCCAAACGGCCCTGGAAAACGTTAAGAGCACTCTTACCGGTTTAAGTTCCCGCGCGAATTACAAACCTGGTAAAGAAACGCCGAAGAAAATTGTTTCATACGAAAATAAGTTTAAGGAAGCTATCAATAATGATTTAAATACCCCAAATGCTCTTAAAATCTTATGGGATGTTCTAAAAAATAACACAATACCCACGGCTTTAAAGAAAAAACTCATTCTTGATTTCGACAGAGTTTTGGGGCTGGGTCTTGAAGACATAAAATCGGTTAATGTCGCCGTGCCTGATAACGTGATGAAGTTAGTGAAGGCAAGAGAGAAGGCGAGGGCTCTTCAACAGTTTATTCAAGCCGACAGTTTAAGAACGAAAATAGAACAGTTAGGATACAAAGTAGAGGATACAGCCAAGGGTCCTAAAACATCGAGATTGCCTAAAAGATAGATGCCTAAAAGCAAAGATTTAAAACTCCCGCCGCAGGATTTGGACGCCGAGCAGTCTGTTCTGGGGGCTCTGATGATAGATAAAGACGCAATATTCTCGGTCGCGGATCTTTTGAATCCCGAGGATTTCTATAAAAAATCACACAGTCTCATATTTGAAGCAGTGCTCAAGCTCTGGGGCCGCCATGAACCGATAGATATATTAAGTGTTACCTCCGAGCTTAAGAAATCCGAAAACCTGAAAGAAATCGGCGGCTCGGCGTATCTTACGGAAATCATTAATGCGGTTCCGACTTCTTCTCACGTTCTTCATTACGGTAAAATTGTTAAAGAAAAAAGAATTTTAAGGGAACTTATAAACGCTTCCGCTGAGATAACCGAAAGCGCTTTCCATCCTGAAGATGAACTTGATTCGATGCTGGACTCAATCGAGCAAAGAATTTTTTCCATTTCCGAAAAAGGAATCAACAAAAATTTTATCCATATCAAAGAAGAGTTAAAAGGCGCTTACGAAAGAATCGAACAACTTCATAGAGGGGAAGATGGTAAGTTAAAAGGAGTGCCCACCGGATTTCCTCAACTGGACAGCATTTTATCCGGTCTTCAGAAATCCGATTTTATCGTAGTAGGCGCAAGACCTTCTTATGGCAAAACTGCCTTTGTTCTCGATATAGCGCGAACCGCGGCGGTGAAATTCGGTCATGCGGTAGGCTTCTTCTCGCTTGAAATGAGTCGAGAACAAGTTACCGACAGATTGATAGCCGCCGAAGCGCAAGTCGACCTTTGGAAATTGAGAACCGGACGGCTCAAAGACGAAATGGAATTTGAAATGGTTCAATCAGCCTTAGATAAGCTTTCGGCTGCCCCAATTTACATTGATGACACTCCATCGCCAAATATCGTTCAAATGCGTTCCATGGCTCGCCGTCTCCAGGCAGAACACAAATCTTTGAGTCTTCTGGTTGTGGATTACCTCCAACTTATACAACCGAGAACTAATTACGAGTCTGTAGTTGCCCAGGTTACCGAAATATCAAGGGGCCTCAAGGGTCTCGCGAGAGAATTGAACATCCCCGTATTAACTGTTTCACAACTCTCGCGCGCGGTTGACCAAAGGGAAGTAAAAGTTCCGCGCCTCTCGGATTTAAGAGAGTCAGGAAGTATTGAGCAGGATGCGGATGTCGTCATGTTCATCAACCCTAAAAATCGTGAAAGAACCGACGTCCCCGAAGAAGAACGGGGATTGGTTGATGTTATTGTGGCCAAGCATAGGAATGGTCCAACGGGGTTAATCACTTTATATTTTGATAAACAAAAAATAAGCTTTTTTAGCGTTGAAAAACAGCATGAGGACTCCGGAAGCCATTAGAAAGTTCGTTCGCGTCTTTTCGGAACTCCCGGGCATAGGTCCGCGTCAGGCTACAAGGTTGGCTTTCCACGTAATCCATAAAGGGTCAGGCAACCAAATGGAAATGGCGAAAGCCATCGCGGATTTTAAAAACATAAAGATTTGCAAGCGTTGTTTTTATATTCACGAAAATCAAAACGGTCTTTGCGACATTTGCGCCGATATGAAGCGAAACCAAAAGGTAATCGCGGTTGTTGAGAAGGAAACCGATCTGATGTCGCTTGAAAATACTGCCAAATTTAACGGACGCTATCTTATATTAGGCGATTTGCGCAGAACCGGAATTCTGGAAGCCGACCAGAATTTAAGACTCAAGAATTTAAAAAATTTTATCAAGGAAGAGCTTGGTGGCAAAGCTGAAGAAATTATAATTGCCATCAACCCCAACACTTACGGCGACTTAAACGCCGCCTTGGTCGCTAAAGAACTGGAAGGATTCGCCTTAAAATTAACCCGTCTGGGTCGGGGAATACCTACGGGAGGCGAAATCGAATTCGCTGACGAGGATACGTTAATTAGCGCTTTAGAAAGGAGGGTTTAGTAAATCCCAACAAAGCAAACTCATCATATTAAAAGGAGTCGTTCTGCGCTGGTGTACCTAAGTATATCAGCGAAAATTAGATAATGCTTTGGGCTCCTTTATATTTTTTGAAAATAACGGCTTATACTTTTCCTCCATTCTTTTTGGTGTTCTTCGTGCGGGCTTTTTAAATCCTCTTTTAACAGAACTTATGGTTTTTAAAGTTACGGCCAGCTCTCTGCTAATATCTCTATAACTTGATCCTTCCCCCAATAAGTAAAAAATGCCTAATCTTTTTTCTAAGATGATCTTTCCTTAAGGGGTAAGATACTTATTCAAAAAACTTGTCGAATTCTTCGTAATTCTTTGTTTTTTTGATCTCTTGTAAGAGCCGCGTCCATATGTCTCTCTTAAACTCCTTATCAAAATATTTTTTACAAGTTGTGGACATACCCCAATGATATACTTAAGTATATCAATTAATCAAAGAAAGATTAAAGTGTTGGATTTACTGCTTATAACTTACGCACTTTCCGCTACCTATCCTCGTGGTATAAGTATTTTCCCCTTGACAAGACAGCCTGTTTCAATTAAATTTTGAGCGAATTTATTAACTACTTATTATGAGCGGGGAAGAGAAAAAAGAAGAAGATATTCAAGAGCCGAAATTACTTGAGGAAGTCGATGAGGTCAAGGTTTTGAATGAAGAACTTGAAAATATTTCTAAAGAAAGGGACGAGTATCTGGACGGCTGGCGTCGCAGTAAGGCAGATCTTGTAAATTATAAGAAGGACGAGTTCAAAAGACTTGAGGAAATGGCGAAATTTGGGAACGTTGATATTATAAAAGAACTAATTTCTGTTCTTGATAGTATCAATTTGGGGATGCTCGCCTTGGAAA
>JACOTQ010000064.1 GCA_016178255.1 Candidatus Colwelliibacteriota bacterium
AAAAACATGGAGGGAGAAAGGGTTGGTTATACAAGAGACATTTTGGCGACAAGAAAATGATAGCAGAAAGCAAAATGTCTGAAGAGGCAGAGTTGGAGGGCCGTTTCATAAGGCCAGCACAACAACTGCGATTACCGTTCGAGGTACGCTCCGCTTCACCGACCGCTTTAAGGAGAGCTTGATACCAAAGCTCTCTTTTTGATTCTTTGCCATCTCTTTGACAAAATAAGGAGTTTATTGTAGAAATACAGCAAAGGTCGCAGTTCCTTTCTAAATTTATAAGCTAATTAAGAGCCTTTTAAAATTATGCATACTGCAAATTGTGAAAAATGCTGGGAACAAAGCGAAAAAGCGAAATGGCTTGAAGAAAAATCAAACCAGAGATTAAGCGAGTGGAGCGATTTTCTTACTGAAATTCCCTTAAATTCAAGGCTTTCCAACGGATGCATAGATTATCTACGTAATTTTGTTATGGAAGTTTTAAGTGAATCGCGGAAAGGGCCTTTCAAATTTAAAGAATGGCATACTTTTACTAATGAAAGCGCTGAAAGAAACGATGCCGCATTCGTGGAGGTAGGACTCTTTAATATGGAAGAAACAGCCGAAACGAACGAAGAGAAGCGATGTTCCCAAAACGTGAACGCGTATATGCAAAAGAGATTCGAACTGTCAGGGCTAAGATTATCGATAATCCACGCTTAGGACTACAAAATCCAGATAGCAAAAACGCTCTCTGGATTTTCATTTTCATGTAATATTTTGACTATAAACATGATTTATAGTAACATTACCTCTACGACCGTTGAGGAATTCCACTCTCGGTGTCAAAGGTCGACACTTAGATAGAGCGAATCCCTCAAAGGATGCGCTCTTTTATAAGTTAATTTAAAAGCAGAAAGTAATTGTAGGAATAATTACTTCCTGTTTTAGTCGCTTATGTACAAACAAAATAATGTTTCATTAGAAACGTTAAAGTTTAAAGCTCGAGACCTCGCCGAAAATGGCGAAGACCCCACGGAAATCATCAATCCCTATTATTGTCTCAAAAAGTACATTAAGTTCAACCCAGAACTGCGTCCGTTGTTGCAACTCTGCACGATAAGGGCTCATGAAAAATCTAAAGAGAACGACGCTGCCTACGATTTCGCGGTACATGCCCTTATTTGGGAACCGGCTATCAAGTTTTTCGCAATAGATGGAAGAGCTTACTGCCCAAGTATTCCCATCTATCAGTGGGAAAAAATGAATGAGAAACCAAGAGGAGAAAAAGACAGGAGGGTGCTTGAAGAATGCTTCCTGGTGATGGAAAACCTCGGCCTGCTATGGATGCCGCAAAGATCAATAGCAATTGCATAAGTGTTTGAAAAGTAAAAGAGCGTTCCCTTGAAGGACGCTCTTTTCATTTCAGCAAAAATCAACACACAAGTCAAAAATATACTATATCACCGATCGGTGATATAGTATAGTGCTTGACTCCCTCGACTAAACATTGTATAATTACACATTGTATAATTACCTTTGAATATTAAGATATTCCCAAAGGTCGAATATCTTGAAATAATCCATACATTACCAATTAAATAATTTCCTACATATGATTGTAAAACTATTAAGGAGCCCGAGTTCATTGTTGTTGAAATCACCAGATGGAGTGAAAACTTCAAATAAAACGGTGATAAATGGAATTGACCATCTTCTTGTGAATTGCCGAGAGACCGAAGATTATATAAGTCGGTTCCACGAATTGCTTCCAGAATTGAGGAATGAGTTTCTTTGCAGGGTAATGAAACAAGCAAAACAAGAAAACTGGTCTGTGAGCAAGCTCGGAGCCATCATGAGCGTCATCGGTTAAAAACCCTTGATTGAATAGCACCCGCCTGAAAACGGGTGCTTATTTTTGTTTCATCAAACTTTGGTGTTCTTCCGTGTTTATCAAACCGCAACGTTTATACTTCTTACCTGAACCGCACGGACAGGCATCGTTCCTGCCAACATCTTTTAACACCACCGTATTTATGTTCCGGACGGCGGTGGAAGTTGGGCCAGCCGGGGAATCTTCAAATTTTGAGAGATTACCAAATACCCAAGATTCGAAGTGAGCTATCATCGCGTCGAATAAAATACGGCTCTCCCGCCGATACTCAACTAAGGGGTCTTTCTGACCGTAAGCTCTGATTCTAACTGATTCAGCCAAAGCGTCAATATCCTCAAGATTGTTCATCCAAAGAAAATCAAGCACAGAAAGAATCTGGCTCCTTATAGAACCGGTATTTTTATATCCAGCGATTTTCACGCTTACAACAGCCTGAGCCTCATCCAAATCTTTCGCTTCAACGCCAGCTTCCCTAAGAACGTTGGGGATTTCTTCATGGCTAATATTGGATTTTCGTAGTCTCTCAAGATGACTGGCAACGGCTTCGTTCAAAGCCAATTTAACGTCGTCGTCATTCATCGCCGTTAAAACCTTCTGCCGCCTAGCGTAAAAATTAAGCCTCTGTTTGTTTAAGACGTCGTCGTATTCCAGGAGGTGCTTCCTCGCGTCAAAATTGAAACCTTCAATCTTACTCTGAGCCTGAGAAACAGCCCTGGAAACAACTTTGTTCTCTATAGGCATATCGTCGGGAACGTTCAACCGCTCCATCAAACCCTTGATTCTCTCGCCGCCGAAGACACGCATCAAGTCATCTTCCAAGGAAAGAAAGAATTGAGATGAACCCGGGTCCCCCTGTCTACCGGCGCGTCCGCGAAGCTGATTGTCAATCCGTCTGGCCTCATGCCGTTCAGTGCCTATCACATGAAGGCCTCCTAACTTTTTGACTTCATCCGACATCGCCACATCTGGCGGGTTCCCTCCTAAGACAATATCAACTCCGCGGCCAGCCATATTGGTCGCAACGGTAACAGCCCCCATCCTGCCGGCTTGCGCTATTATACTTCCTTCCCTTTCGTGGTTCTTAGCATTCAAAGTTTCATGAGGTATTCCGGCTTCATCAAGAAGTCTTGATAACGCTTCATTTTTTTCGATAGAAACGCTCCCTATGAGGACCGGCTGACCGGCCTTATGTCTCGTTTTAACATCCTCGATGATAGCTTTATATTTAGCAAGGATGTTCTTATAGATAAAATCCTGCCTATCGTTTCTCACAAGAAGCCGATTTGGCGGGATACTTGCGACTTCCAAACCGTAGACTTTATGAAACTCCTCCGCTGATGTCTGCGCGGTTCCAGTCATGCCAGCAATCTTCTTATAAAGACGGAAGTAATTTTGTATCGTTATTTGGGCAAAAGTTCTCGATTCGTCGTTAACTCTTAATCCCTCCTTAGCTTCGATTGCCTGGTGAATACCCGCTGAATACCGGCGGCCCAACATAAGCCTGCCCGTAAACTGGTCAACTATAACTATTTCGCCTTCTCGGATAACGTAGTCGCGGTCCAGCAAAAACAAAGCCTTGGCCTTAAGGCTCGACTCCAAATAATGAACCAGTCTTATATTCTCGAGAGAGTAAAGGTCTCCTACGCCGGTCATTGCCTCGACTTTGTTGATGCCAGCTTCGGTTATTTCGACTGATTTCAGCTTCTCATCGAGAAGATAATCCTCGCTTTCGTTAAGCCGACTCACGGCTTTCGCGAAAACTCTGTAGTAATCTGATGATTCTCTGTCGGCGGCGGAAATTATAAGGGGCGTTCTCGCTTCGTCAATCAATACCGAATCGACTTCATCAATAACCGCGAAATTCAAGCCCCGCTGAACCTGTAAAACCGTATCTTGCGCGAGATTATCCCTTAAATAATCAAAACCGAATTCATGGTTTGTTCCATAGGTAATGTCGGCAAGATACGCCTCCCTTCGGGATATCGGTCTAAGGAACTCCTCTTGAACAAGAAAACTCCCGGTCGCGTCACGCTCTTTGTCAATTAAAACTTCTCCCACGTCCGGTATATTCCAAGTCGGGTCGTAGACGAAAGCTCCCTCATGAACAAGGCACGCTACCTTAAGTCCGAGAAAATTATAAATCTGCCCCATCCAAACCGCATCTCTTTTTGCCAGGTAGTCGTTAACCGTTATAACATGAACACCGTCTTCCGAAAGGGCGTTTAAATAGATTGGGGCGGTTGAAGCCAGAGTTTTACCTTCACCAGTCATCATTTCGGCAACACCGCCGCGGTGGAGCATGATGCCGCCCCAGAGCTGTACGTCAAAATGCCTTTGTCCTAAAGTTCTTCTCGCTGATTCCCGGATTAACGCGTACGCCCGCGGCAGAATTTCTTCCAGACTAACTCCATCTTTAACCTTATTTTTTAAAGCTATGCTTTCTTCCTTCAAACCTCCGTCCGATAATTTCGTTAGTTCTTCTTCAAAAGAATTAATGATTTGTATTTCCGGCGGTACGGCGTGAGTAAAACCTAAAAACCGCCTTAATAAACCTACGATATTCATCTTTATTCAGCGGATTTTGACCTAACGCGCGGCTCGATATATTTAACTATCTCCCTCTGAAGTTTATTTTTAACCGAATCTATCGCCGCTCTTATATCCGTTCCTTCGTCCTCGGCGCGGATAACTTTCTTGGGTAAATCAATATTCACGTCAACATGATAGACTTTGCCGGTCCTGTGATGACGGGTAGACCTCGCCACCTCTACCCTCGCCTGAACGTCTGCCTCGTCAAACCGGGACAAGAATTTATCCAAGACGTTTATTCTCCTTTCTATATATATTTTAAGCGCTTCGGTTAAGTCAAGATTAGTCGCCTTTATGCTGATTTTCACATTCTCATTAT
>JACOTQ010000072.1 GCA_016178255.1 Candidatus Colwelliibacteriota bacterium
GACAGCTTTACTGTTACGGAAGAATCTGTGCCAGCACATTATATAATGGTAGATGGTTTAGGCGTGGGAGATGTTGGTGAAATAGTATTGAGAGACAGGAAAGTCTTGGCGCAGGAGGGTATGGTTGTCATTATAGCCACGATTGACAGAAAAGCGGGCCGGATAATCAAGAACCCCGATATAATTTCGCGCGGCTTCATTTACCTTAAAGAAAACCAGGAATTGTTAAACGAAATAAGGACCAAAATCAAACTTATCGTGAACCGCATACCGCGTCACCAGCCTATGGATTCTGACTATTTGAAAACCCTCTTCCGAGACCAGATTGGACAATTCCTATACAATAAAACGCACCGCCGGCCGATGGTTCTGCCGGTAGTCATTGAGATATAATAAATGTAAATATCAAAAATCAAAGTGGAAAATGACAAATCAAAATTTGAAAACTTTAGCATTTTAAATTGTCATTTTGACTTTTGATATTTACATTTTTAATTTATACTTAAACTAATGAAACCTGTAATTGTTAGCGGTCTAAAACCGTCCGGGGAACTGCATATCGGTAACTACTTGGGAATGCTAAAACAGGCGGTGGAGTTGCAAGATTCTAATAAATACCGCTGTTTTTACTTTATTGCGGATTATCATGCCCTAACCCAACGCTACAACCCGAAAGAAAAGTCCGAAGAGATTTATAGAATGGCCGTTGACGCGCTCGCTATGGGACTTGACCCAAAAAAATCAGTCATTTTCATACAGTCGCATGTTACGGAACACGCCAACTTGACTTGGATCTTGAACACCATCACTCCGGTGGGAAAACTTCAGGGAATGATTGAATATAAAGAAAAGCTAAGTGAGGGACAGGCGCCCAACACGGGACTCCTTGATTACCCTGTTCTTATGGCCGCCGACATCCTTCTTTACAAAGCCGAGTTCGTACCCGTTGGAGAAGACCAAAGACAGCACATCGAACTAACCAGGGAAATAGCAAGAACCTTTAACGACAGGTTCGGCGGAACGTTCAAAGAACCGAAAGCAGTCCACACTAAATCTTTACGAATTATGAGCTTGGATAACCCGCTGAAGAAAATGTCTAAATCCATTCCCGCGGGCTGTCTTTATCTTGCCGACTCACCAAAAACAATAAGAGAAAAAATCAAACGAGCCGTGACTGATTCATTGACTACAATCGACTATGACCCCGAGAAAAGGCCAGCGATTTCAAATTTGGTTCTAATTTATTCGGAGTTTTCCGCGTTATCAATCTCCAAAGTAGTGAAAAATTTCAAAGGTATAGAGTATGGGAAATTCAAGGACGATTTAGCCGACCTTATCATAAAAACATTAAAACCTTTTCAGGAAAGACGCGCTAAACTAATTAAAAACAAACAGCTGGTTATGAAAACGCTCGCCGAAGGCGACAAAAGCGCAACCCTCGTCGCCCAAAAAACGATGAAAGAGGTTGCCAAGAAAGTAGGACTTATATAACTAAGCTTTTTTAATCCCGAGCCAAACCGGCGCCGAATCAATTTTCGTTTCAACTTCGGCGTCAAATTTGCTGGCCTTTTTAAACTCAACTGACTTAGCGCCCACTTCCTTCATAAACAATTTTAAATTTCCTTCTAACGCGCCTTTGGCAATCGGGCCTGTTTCAACAAACAAACAAATCCTGTTTTTAGTCATCAATCCGGCACTCCGACGCAATTCCTGAACGGCTCTCACGAATTCCCTCACCATTCCCTCTCTCCTAAGTTCCGGAGTAATTTTGGTATTCAATTCGATAGCGTCTTTAAGCTTGCTGTCAAATATGACTTCTTTAACGTTAACTTCTTCCTTGAGGATATCTTCAAATTCTTTACCCAACTTATTGCCTTTTATTCTGAGTGTTCGCAGGGGCTGGCGAACTTTAATGCCCGCGCTGTTTCTCGTAGCAAGCGCGGATGCGGCTAAGCTCCTGACTTCCCGCATTGACTTCAAAAGTTCTTTATCGATGAGTAATTTCTTCGCCTCGGGCCATTGGGACAAATGTACGGACTGGCGTTCTGGGCTTAGAGATTGATACAACGCGTCTCCAAAGAACGGCGCGAAAGGAGCGACCAATTTGCTGATTTCCAAAAGAACAAAACCGAGCGTGTCTTTCATTTCCGGACGGCGACGACTTCTCCTGATATGCCACCTCGACAAATCGTCAACTAAAACCTCAATGAGCCGCGCCGAACCGCCTATTTCATAAGACTCAAGATTTTTCGTTACCGCCTCGATAGTCTCATTAAGTCTCGCGAGAATCCAGCGGTCCATTATATGCGCCGGTTTTGTTTTGCAAACATCGGGAGCAACTTTTTTCCCGCCCACGGACTCATAAAAAACATAAGAGTTATAAAGTATCAAAAAGAATCTTCTTAGCGCCTTAGCAAGTTCTTGTTCGTCAAAATCTTTCGGTTCCGCCGGAGGATTCACGGTGTAGAAATACCACCTCACCACGTCAACTCCATATTTTTGTATGATTGCCATCGGCTCGACAACGTTTCCCTTCGATTTAGACATCTTCTGGCCGTACTTGTCCCGTATGAGCCCCAAGGAAATCACATTCCGATAAGGGGGAGCTTCGCGGCCCAAAAGAACGGCGACAGCCATCAGCGTGTAGAACCAGCCCCTTGTCTGGTCAACGGCCTCGCAAATGTAGTCCGCCGGATAACCGCCTTGCTCTTCAACAAACGCTTTATTTTCAAAGGGATAGTGAGCCGAGGCAAAAGGCATCGCGCCGGAATCAAACCAAACATCGGCAACATCCGGAATTCTCTTCATTTGCCCGCGGCACTTGGAACACTCCAGGCTAATGTCATCAACGTAAGGGCGATGCATATCCACTTCCCCAACTTCATTAAAAGGCAGACTCTTGAAGCTTATTTCTTTAAGTTCGCCGGTCTCAATATAGGAAAGCGCCAAAGCTTCTTCGTTCTTTAGACTGCGGCTCACGGCTTCCAGCATCCAAAGAGGATCTCCGTGACTTACTATCATAATGTTTTTATTTCTATATTGAGAATTTATATCTTTGATAAATTCAGCCACCCTTGTTTTTACTTCGTTTAAGTTCTCTCCGGCAGGCGGATTTTTAGTAAATTCCTCGATTGGCTCCTTAAAGAATTTCTTATGCTCGGAAACTTTTCTCCAATTAAAAGTCCCGCAGTCAATTTCACGAAGCCGTTTGTCAACAATAACCTTGGTTTTCGTTAAATCGGAAATTAATTTCGACGTCTGAAGAGCGCGTTTATAAGGAGAGGAAAAAATAATATCGGCTCCCTTCTTCTTGATTTTCTTTGCTACAGCTTCAATCTGTTTTCTGCCTTTTTCCGTAAGAACCGACATATGATTGTTCTTTTCGGGGCCGGAGGCGATAACATCGCTCACATTGTGCGTTGCTTCTCCGTGCCTTAAAATGAAAAATTTATTCTTGTTATAAGCGTTCTTTGTTAAATCGTCCAAACTGCCCACAACTTTTACGGCTTCGCAATTCTCACAACGCCAAATGGGAAGCGGGGTTCCCCAATAACGTTCGCGGGATATGGCCCAGTCTTTGGCGTCTTTTATCCATTCGCCAAAACGGCCATGCTTAAGATAGTCAGGTATCCAGTTCACCTTTTCGTTCAAAGCCAAAAGTTCTTTTCTTAGTCTGCTCACTTCAAAAAACCAGCTCGTCCTCGCGAAGTATATTAAAGGAGTTGAACAGCGCCAGCAGAACGGATACTCGTGTTCAATCTGTTCTTCCAAATAAAGGAGGTTTCTCGATTTAAGCTCGGCCGAGATATCTTTGTCGGCTTCCTTAATAAATTTGCCGGCCCCCGGCAAACCTTTCGCTACCCGTCCTACATCGTCAATCGTCACCGGAAATTGCTGATTGCCCAGCAAATTGAAATCCTCCTCGCCGAAAGCCGGAGAGATGTGAACCATCCCTGTTCCCTCCTCGGTCTTCACAAAATCAGCGGCAACAACTCTGTAACTCTTAAGCTTATCAACTTCTTTAGACGGATAAAGCGGCTCATACCGCAACCCCACAAGCTTTTTGCCGGATATTTTCTCATGAACATCCATCTTCGGAAGTTTGGGCGGCGGGTTATAGCTCCACAAGTATTCGTTCCCAACTTTATATTTGGTATAAGTTAACTTCGGATTCACCGCGACGGCGATGTTGGAC
>JACOTQ010000033.1 GCA_016178255.1 Candidatus Colwelliibacteriota bacterium
AATTATTATGGTTTGAGGTCAGATTTGTCAGTGAAAAAGTTGATGCCTGGACAGAGAGTGCTTTTCGTATCGAGCCGTGATGACGCGAGGCAGAACCCGGGGAATGTCGAGCAAAACGAGGAACTCTTCAATCTTGTTCCCGAGGGAGTCCAAAAAGAACTTATTATCTATGAACACGCTGGCCATGGAACGACCATGCTTGAAAGTACTGAAAAACCAGACTTGATGGAAACAATAACTCGCTTTATTCAAAATGGATAACAAAATTATTGCGCAACTTGGGAAATTTATTGGAGTCGGCTTGGTAAACACCTTTGTGGACTTTGCGGTATTGAATTCTCTAATCTATGTGACTGGCGTCGAATCCGGCCGTTATTTATTGCTTTTGAATAGCATCTCTTTTCTTGTAGCTGTGGCTAACAGCTATTTCATGAATAAGTACTGGACTTTTAACGCGGACAATGGCGGCATGGGCGTTCAGGCGTACAAATTTTTAACTGTTAGCCTCGTTGGCGCGGCCATAAACAGCGGTTTTGTCTACGGAATCACGACTTACATCACCCCTCCATTCGAATCCATTGGACCGATTTCTTGGGTAAACATGGCTAAAGTTGTGGCTACTGGCGCTTCTTTAATTTGGAACTTCTTAGGTTATAAATTTATAGTTTTCAGAAAATAAACATAGTTGACTTTTATAAAAATCAAAGCTATAATTGTGCGCAGAATGAGTGTTGAGTAGTCCTCGGCGACGATATCGACCAAGGATTATCCTTCATTATTTGTTGGTTTAAGTCCCTTCTTCGGAGGGGATTTAAATTTTAATTTGAGCCTACTATAGTTTATACTTAAACAGTGATAACTTATTTATTAAGGACTAATTTAGATATCGAGGACAAAAAGCCTCAAAATTCTTTGCGCTTGAGGTCGGCCGCCTCAACCATTAAGCTCTTAAGCAAGAAAAATAATAAATTAGTTATTTTAAGTCATTTTGGCCGGCCTGTTGGCAATGACCCTGATTTCAGCCTTAAGCGTTTTAAAAAGTCATTGGAGGGCAAAATCAAGAAGAGAATAGTTTTTATACCAGGTCACAACTTTTCGAATATAAAGAGGATTATTCTAAAAGCTCCGCTGGGAACTCTTTTCCTTCTCGAAAATTTAAGGTTTTTAAAAGGCGAAACAAAAAATGACTATAAGTTGTCAAAATCTCTCGCCGATTTGGGAAACAGGTATGTAAACGACGATTTTGCGACAAGTCACCGGTCCAATGCCTCCAATGTCGGAATTACGAAATTTCTGCCGAGCGTTCCGGGGCCAACTATTAAAAATGAGATAAGAAACTTAAAACAAATTTTGGAAAATCCACGAAAGCCGCTTGTCCTCATTCTGGGAGGCATAAAAATGGCAGATAAAATCGGCGTTATAGACAATCTTCTTAGCAAGACTGACTATGTTTTACTGGGCGGCGGTTCGGCCAATACGGTTCTCAAGGCCCGAGGGGTCAATGTTGGAAAGTCGGCTTTCGATGCTAAAGTAGTTAAATCCATAGGCAGACTTTGTAAAAATAAAAAAATAATTACCCCGATTGATTTTAAAAAATCAGGCGGCAAAATTTTAGATATGGGCCATAAAACATTGGCCGGTTATACTGCCATTATAAAGTCCGCGAGAACCGTTATCTGGGGCGGGCCGTTGGGCCAGTTTGAAAACAGAGAGTTTTCTTCGGGTTCTTACGGCGTAGCTCGCGCTATCGCTAAATCACGCGCTTTCTCTATTGTTGGAGGCGGTGAAACCGTGGAAATCATTACTCACTTGGGCTTAGAGAAAAAAATCAGCTTTCTTTCGACTGGCGGGGGAGCGATGCTTGATTATCTTGCCGGCCTTAAGCTCCCCGCGTTAGTCGCTCTAAAATTACAAAGAAAATGAAACAGTATACTATATCACCGATCGGACATATAGTATACTGAGACGAAGATAATATAAAATGGGGGATTCAAAATCAATAATTATTCATACCGACGGCGGCGCGAGGGGGAATCCGGGCCCGGCCGCTATTGGAGTTGTAATTGAGTTGCCTCACGGCTCCACTAAAGAATACGGAGAGCGCATAGGCAACACAACTAATAATGTCGCCGAGTATAAAGCCGTTATATTCGCCCTTAAGAAATCGAAACAGCTTGTCGGGAAAAATAAAGCCAAAAACGCCGAGGTTGTTGTTAAAACTGACAGTGAACTTCTGTGTAGGCAGTTGAACGGAATTTATAAGATTAAAGATAAGAATCTTGGCTTGCTTTTTATTGAGATTTGGAATCTTTTGCAAGACTTTAAGAGTGTAATTTTTACCCACGTTCCAAGGGAGTTAAATAGAGAAGCTGACGCCATGGTTAACAGGGCATTAGATAGCCTTGACATATAGACTGTTTTATTGTACACTTAAATTAACCTGATTTTTTGGCTGACTGAAAAACCAGGCCATATAAAAGGTCGAATTATCCATTTCTAAGCGCTGATTCGGCTAATTTTCAGACTAGTTTCGTGTTTGAGTACTAGCCGAACGGGTTCTTTATATGGAAAGAATGTTCACGGCAAAGAGAAGTCGCGATATTGCCTTCTTTCTGGTTGGCGGTATTATCTTCTTTTTCCTCCGCCCCACGATCATTGGGTTGATTGGGGCAAAGCTCTTTAGCGCTTTGACGAGCGGTCAAGGCGCGCTCCCTGTTCTTTTATTCGCAGCCGCTCTCGCGTTTATCGCGATTGTTGGTTACGCCCAGACGAAGACGACTAGGACGTTTCAGCCACAGCCACGTCAACAGTAGTCTTCTAGAGACCTAAGAGGTCTCACAGAATAAGGCGGCGGTTCTCCGGAACTTGCCGCCTTTATCTTTTTATGCTAAAATTAAACTTGGCAATTCAGATAATAGCTTTAATTTACTTTCCAAAAATTCAGCCATTACAGCTCTTTATATTATTTTGGAAGGCTAAATCAAAGAGGAAAGTCCGGACACCCGCCAATTTTGTCCGCCGCAGGCGGATACAAAATCGGCAAAAGTAGCGGCTAACAGCCGTCGCGGGTAACCGTAGAGGTGCGAACAGAAACGTCTTGGTTCGAAAGGACCCGGAAGACCCTATCCTAAGCTAGAAGGTCTATCTCCGCTATAAGGATAAGAAAGCGGAGGTGAAACGACTAAATCCTTACTGGGTGCAAGGCCGTACTCAACGCTACCTTTGGAAGTTTACCCTTTCGAAGCTCTGGCGAAGGAGGGTGCCGCATAGCCACGATAGAAATTGAAGGGCTTGAGCCTGCGAGTAATCAATGGCCCAGATAAATTATTATCACCAACAAATTTGGTACAGAATCCGGCTTACGAATTGCCTAAAATAAAACAGTCCCGTATTTGTACGGGACTGTTTTATTTTAGAATCCTAAACCGCCTTGAGGGTTTATTTGGCGGTTGTTATTGGTTTTCTTTTCGCCGGGAGATTCAAGGCGAGCGTAAAAGTATGCACAGTAATCACAACTTTCCGAATAATCCGGCGGAGTATCTTTTTGAAGCGCGTTCTTAATATTTGAGAGAGTCTTTTCAATCCATGAATCATTGCCCGTGTAAGGAATAATTTTTACGTCAAACTCAAGTTTTCCGTCAAAAGCTTCGAGGTCGGTTTTCCCGTTTACGTATACGAAGTATCCGATATCGGAAACTTCAAAGTTATTTCTGCGGAAAAGCCACTGATAAACTTCTATCTGACGTTTGTAACCAATTTGCCAATCCGCGTCAATGTTAACCTCGCTATTTTTGGCAGTCGCCTTGTAATCAACAATTATCAACTTATCATCAGAGTCAATCCAGACATCATCGATGCCTCCCTTAACGCGCAAATTGGTTTCTTTATGAAGGTATTCAATCCCGCGTCTTAATGAATCTCGCCAAATTTCAATATCTTCATGCTTGAAAGGCACCGCGTCGATTCCGTAATGTCTCATCAGCGGATGAGCAACGCCTTTAGCTCTGTATATGTCAAATTCTTTTTTAAGCAAAGCGTCAACCGCAGCGTTTAAAGAAAATGGGAACCCCGGAGGTCTTCCAATACCTAACCGCCGGTCAAAATAAAAACATCTCGGGCACTCAAGGAATAGGTCAATTTTTGAACGGCTTACCGGAAAAGGCTCTCTGCTTAACGGGTCAAAAAGGGTCCGTGGTTTCTTAAAGGGATTATAATATTGAGACATTGCTGCCGGGCAGGGGCTCGAACCCCGATACCATGCTCCAGAGGCATGTGTCCTACCATTAGACGACCCGGCAATTTAATAAATTTTATGGTAAAATACTAACATGGCTTTGGATAAATCGTCTATCGATGCAGAACTGACCCGGGCGCCGGATGAAATCTCCATCATTAAATTAGTTGATTCGATTGTGGAGTATGCCTACAACTCACGGGCATCTGATGTGCACATCGACCCTACCGAAAACAAAGTCCTTATTCGTTTTCGGATAGATGGCGTCATGCATGATGTATTTACTTTGCCAAAAGAAATTCAGCCGGAGATTATCAGCCGCATTAAAGTTTTATCAGGCTTAAGAACTGACGAGCACCATGCCGCGCAGGACGGAAGATTCAAATTTAATCTTGATAAAGATAAAGGCTTTGACATAAGAGTTTCCATAACCCCGACTTATTACGAAGAAAACGCAGTTTTCCGTCTTTTGGCCGAGCCGGAACAAGGTTTCAAAATAGACAGCATTGGTTTTTCAAAAAATAATTTGGAAATCATCAAGCGGGCGATAAAGAAACCTTACGGAATGATTCTCTTGACCGGCCCTACTGGTTCCGGCAAAACAACAACTCTTTATACTATCTTGAGGGAATTAAACACCCCCGAAGTTTCCATAGTTACCATCGAGGACCCAATTGAGTATTCAATTGAGGGCATAGAACAAATCCAGGTAAACCCCCAGACTGGACTTACTTTTGCCACTGGTCTTCGCTCGGTTTTGCGGCAGGACCCCAATATAATTATGGTAGGGGAAATCCGCGACGAAGAAACTGCCGGCATTGCCGTGAACGCCGCCCTTACCGGCCATCTTCTATTGTCAACATTGCATACTAACGACGCGGCGACTACGTTGCCAAGATTGCTTGATATGAACGTCGAACCGTTTCTTATCGCCTCGACTATCAACATCGCCGTTAGCCAGCGCTTAGTGAGAAGAATCTGTCCAATGTGCAAAATTAAAAAAGAGCTTACCGATGATGAGATTAAAAGCCTGGAAAAAAGTTTGCCTTTAGCGTATTCGCTTAAGACTAAAGTTTTTTACCAAGGCGAGGGTTGTAAGGGTTGCGGCGGCAGTAGCTATCTTGGGAGAATCGGTATCCATGAAGTTTTGGAAATGACAGATGATATCCGCAAGGCAATCATGGCTCAAAAAACGGCATCCGAAATAAGAGAAATTGCCGTTGGGCAAGGCATGGTTCCGATTCTTGACGATGGAATGCAAAAGGCCGAGGAGGGAATAACCTCCATTGAAGAAGTATTAAGAGTAATGCATGAGTAAGATTTTTAGCAGACTTAACAGTTTGTTTTTATCTGTTCCGCTTTCCGAGAAAGTCCTTTTCACGAAGCATCTTTCAATGATGTCGAAGTCAGGGATGAGTACGGTTGAGAGTATTAGATTAATCAAACGGCAGGTAAGAAGCCGTGGTTTCGCTAAAATTCTCGATAAAGTTATCTTTGAGGTGGAGAACGGACAATCTCTTTCAGCGGCCTTCGGACTTTTTAAAAACACTTTTGGGGAACTTTTCGTGAGTATTCTGGGATTAGGCGAGACAAGCGGAACTTTATCTCAAAGCCTTGATTATCTTTCAAGCGAACTTAAAAAGAGCCAGCAGCTCAAATCTAAAATACGTTCCGCTTTAATATATCCCGCGATAGTGATGTTCTTCACGATTGGCGTCGTTATAGCCCTGGTTTTTTTCGTTTTGCCGAAACTCTTATCAATATTTTCAAGCCTTTCCGTTGGATTGCCAATTAGCACGAGGATACTTATTTTTTCAGCTAACTTAATAAGGAATTATTACTTGTTCATCGGCGGTGCAATAATATTCTCCGTGGTGGCTTGTATAATGCTTCTGCGGTTGCCGGCTATAAAACACGCGGTTCACCGTTTTATGCTGGTTCTGCCGATAATCGGAAGGATTTCCAAAGATTACAATATGGCGGCCATGACGAGAACTTTGGGCTTACTTTTAAAAAGCGGCATGAAAATAGTTGAGTCTGTTTCGACGACTTCCGGCATCGTTTCTAATTCTGTCTATCAAAGGGCCCTTAAAGAGGCCGCGGAAGAAATAAAAAAGGGCGAACCCTTGCACAAATATTTAGAGAAAAGAAGCGGTATCATACCTCCGACGGTTGCTTATATGGTCGAAGTGGGGGAGAAAACCGGCAATCTTGATACGAATCTTCTTTACCTTGCGGAATTTTATGAAAACGAAGTGGATGAAACTATGAAAAATCTTTCAAGCATTTTAGAACCAGCCCTCCTTGTTCTAATGGGAGCGATAGTCGGTTTTGTGGCGATATCTATTATCACTCCTATCTATCAAATTTCTCAAGGCGTTAAATAGCAAATGAAACGCTTCCTATCTCTAACGGGGTTTAGCCTTATTGAGCTCTTAGTCGTCGTTGCTATTTTTGCCGTGATAAGCAGTTTAGGCTTGGCGATAGGACTCAATTTCTACAGAGGGTATGTCCTTAATTCCGAAAGGAATATTTTTGTTAGTATTCTCACTAAAACAAGAAGCAAGGCGGTCAGTAATATCAATCAATCTCCCGAAGGCGTTTTCATAAACAGCGGCAATTATACAATATTCCAAGGGTCATCCTATGCGTCTCGAAACCAGGCTTACGACGAGGTAATCAGTATTAACCCTTCGGTTACGCCAAGCGGCCTTGGAGAAATTGTTTTCGGACAGTTAAGCGGCAGTCTTCTCACTCCCAGCGGCGATGTTAATTTTACTAATGGTCAAAGGTCGGTAACTGTATCCGTGAATGATGAAGGGAGGATTAATTGGTAAGTCCGGGCAGAGCACTTTAGAGCTGCTTGTTGCGATTGCGGTAATCACCTTGACTATGTCAGCCGTAATTTCCGTCTCTTTCGGAAACCAATCAATTTCGGTAGATACCCAACTTAGCACTTCGGCGGTCTTGAAAGCAAGAGAACTTGCGGAGATTGCCAAAGCGAATGCGAGAACCAATTTTAGCGGCTTATCATCAAGTTCTTCTAATGATGGCGCGTATCTTTTAGAAACCGTTGTTGAGACCTTGAGCAACTACGAGAAGAAAGTAACGTCTCGCGTCAGCTGGCAAACCGACCCACTTAGGTCTCAAAAGATAGAATTCACGACAATTGTTACGGATTGGATTACTCTTTTAAATGAAGGCGGCGGTGGCGGACTCACGGGTCAGTGGAACAATCCTCAAACAGCCGGCCAAATTGACCTGGGTCCGGGGAATCAGGGCAATGATTTAGTGATAAAAGATAAAACAGTCTTTGTGGCGGCTTCAGCTTCATCTTCGGCGAAAGATGATTTTTACAGTATCGATGTTACAAATATCAATTCACCGGTGAAATTGGCAAGCATCAATACCGGCGAGGGATTGAAATCTTTTGCTTTAATGGGGAATTATGTTTACGCGGCTCAAAATGATGGCGTTAGCCAGCTCCAAATAGTTAATGTTACGAATCCAAGCGGCCCATCTCTCGTTACAAGCGCTACCATGCAGGGCAACAGCAATGATGGACTGAGTGTCTTCGCGTTGGATAACTACGCTTATATAGGTTCTGAATCGTCCTCCGGAGCTGAATTTCAAATCTTTGACGTAACCGATCCCGAGAATCCTATTTTTAAGGGGTCGAAAGAAATCGGAGCGGACGTAAATGATATATATGTTTTTCGCAATCGTGCTTACCTTGCCACTTCTAAATCTGACGCTGAAATAATCATACTTGATATTTCGAATCCCGCCGCGCCCGCCCAAATAGGTAAGTTTGACGGCACAGGCGGAGCTGGATTCAGTGTTTTCGTGAACGGCTTTAACACATTTTTCGCCGGAATAGGCGATAATTTTATTATCTTCGATTCTGTCAATCTTAACTCCATCGTGGCTAAAGGCAGTTTCAACGCTAATGGTTCGGTGAATGATTTATACATCCGTGACTATTTAGCGTTTCTCGCCACCAGCAATAGCAACTCTGAATTTCAAGCTGTTAATGTAACAAACGAGACAAGTCCGGTTTTACATTCTTCGTTTAACTTTTCACAAGTTGGAACAGGGATAATTTATAAGGATAATGTCGTCTATATTTCAGTGAGAAGTAATGACGCTTTGAGAATTGTTACAAGCCAATGAAAAAGAAAGGATTCACCCTGATTGAAACGATTATATACACCGCGATATTTTCGGTAATTATCGGAGCGGTGGTTGGAGCAGTGTACCAGATTATTCAAAGCAGTGATAAATTAAACGATAAATTTACAGTTGAAGGCGAGGCTCAATTCATAATGCGCAAAATCGAGTGGGCTTTGACCGGCGCCTCGGCCATAAATTCACCGGCATCCGGCTCAACCGGCGGAACCCTATCGGTTAACAAAACAAATTTCGCGAATAATCCTATTGTTTTTGACCTTGATGCTGGAAACGCCCGCGTTGCGAAAGGCGCTGGCAGTCCCACCGCTTTAAACAGCGTTAATGTAACAGTTAGCAATCTTCAATTTCAACATATAGCCTCGGGCGCCTACACTCCAGCCGCGATTAAGGCGTCTTTCAATGTTAATGGCAACCCATACGGCACTACAATTTACTTACGCAAATGAAGAACCGTCAATCCTTACATACTATATACTACATACCAAATCCTACGTCGCTGCGCGACGGTTACATCGCTATAACTTCGGCGATTATGATATCACTTTTAGTAATGGCGATTACTTTTTCAGTCAGCCTCACTGGTTACTTTGCTCGTTTTAATACACTTACCACCGAATTTAAGGAAATAAGCAGCTTCCTTGCCGAAGCCTGTGTGGAGAAAGCTCTTTTAAGCCTTGCCGCGAACAGTAATTATGCTGGAAACGAAAACATAACGGTTAATGGGAGACAATGCGCTATTTTTCCAATTGAAATCTCGGGGAGCGATAAAATAATAAAAACCAAAGCCACCGTGGAAAATGCCGTCACGAACTTAAAAGTTCAGGCCGCCTCCGTTAATCTTTCAATAACCTCATGGGAGGAGCTTCCGAATCTATAGTAGTGTTATACTAAAAGTTAGTAATGATAATGTTTAAATCACTGCCAACTAAATCCGGTTTTTCTCTCATAGAACTGATAGTTGCCGTGACCATTCTTGCCGTTTTGACGAGTGTGGCAATTTTTTCCATAAATCCTGGCGGATATTTAGCGAGAGGAAGAGACGCGCAAAGGAAAAGTGATTTAATTACCATTTTAAACGGAGTCGGCCAAAGAATAGCTGACAATAAAGGTACGTTTGAAACTGGTTGTGCCGCTGGGGCTATCCCCACGACTTCCAAAAAGATGGCAATTGGCGCGGGGAACTATGACATAAGTCCTTGTCTTGTTGCGGCTTACTTGCCGACTATGCCGTATGACCCAAAAACCACCGGGGCTCATTGGACAACGGTTTCGGACTACGACACCGGATATAATATATTTAAAGATGCGGTTACCGGCAGAGTTACCGTAAGCGCTCCGGGCGCGGAACTGGAAACAATCAGTTATACAAGGTAGTGAAGAAAAGAAGTACAAAAAATAAAGATAAATCCCGTACACCTTTTTACGACATAGCGCCGTTAATTAGAAAAGCCGTGCGGCGCGCCAAAGCGCTTCCTATTTTCGTGAAAATTTCCGGATTCAGCAGCCTCATTATACTGGCAATAATAATATTTATCGTAAGTACGCCATTCATAGTTGCCTCTGTTTCCAATATCAATACCGTGAAGTTTTTCCCCAAGGAC
>JACOTQ010000073.1 GCA_016178255.1 Candidatus Colwelliibacteriota bacterium
AATAATATTTGTCGTAAGCACGCCATTCATAGTCGCTTCTGTTTCCAATATAAATACCATGAAGTTTTTAACAAAGGACGTTAGCGGGGATTGGCAAAACACGGATAAAATTTCATCAATTGATTTAAACAGCCAGGCGCTATCTTCGGAATTCAACTCTACAAATTCTGCTTTTACGATTCTGCCTAAAATCGCGCTTCCGGCGCAAGATGATTCGTCGGCACCAATGCCAGAAAATTCAATACCACTTTTAAAGGAAGAAACTGCTCCGATTGAAAGCACCCCAACTGAAGAATTGAAATCATCGACAAGTCCAGAAAATGAGCCCGTTTCTTCGCCGGAAGAAGAAATAGCCGTACCACCGGCGCCTGAAGAGAAATCGGTAGAGATTCCCGCCCAGAACGACCAGCCGCCAACCACTCATCCGCCAACAGAAACGCCTTCTCAGCTTCCAGAACCGCCGCCTGCCTCACCGAGTCAAGGCGGGCCTGCCTCGCCGCCTGCTTCGACGCCAGGCGAGAATCAAGGCGGGCCTGCCTCGCCTCCTCCAACTTCGCAAAGTTTAATTGAAAAGCCTTTCTCCTTCCTCCATCGATTTTTGTATGGTGGACTGATTTTAGCTTTGAATGATGGAGAATCTCCTGTCACCGACGAGAAAGGCAAACCCGATAAAGAAAAAGCGCCTGTATCACAAGAGAAGATAGCCGCGGACCAACCGCCGCCACAAGATGAATCAAGTACTTCTCCGCCCGATGCGTCGGAGAATGATAAATCACCAGTGTCTCCAAGTCAGCCGGAGCAAAAAACCAATCCTTCAAAAGATGAACCAGCTTCTCCATCAGAAGATAATTCATCTCCAGGAAAGCCTGACGGCAATGCCGACCAAAATGAAGAAAAGGCAACAAACAAGGAAAAAGAAGGCGTTGAGTCTCAAGTAACGCAACCAACCGAAACTGAAACGGAGTCAACCGAAGCGCCACCGCCGCCGGAAATAATCCTGCCTACAGTTGGCGATGAAGGCGCGCTTGCCCAACCAACAGAGCCGCAGGAAAAAATTTCCATTTTCACATCAAGGAAGAAACTGATGCTTAGCGGTTTTAAGCCGGAGGAAGAAAGAGATGCCGTCTCGCCGATCGAAACTATAAAGTTGAGGCTTTCAATGAATATCACAAGTAAGTTCAATGAAGACGATGAATTGCTCGTTGGGTACAAAGTAGGCGAAAATGGCATTTGGAGCCAGCTGGCTTCTTTTACTCAAGATCAAGAGTACTCCAACTTCAAAAACGGCGATTACTTCAGTTATGAATTACCAATCGACACCAATTTACAAGATTTGAGTGTTGAAATATTCAGTTTATCTAATAACGACCCGGACATTCTCGGTTATGAACCGCCCCCGATTTATATAGACGCGGCCTGGGTTGAAGTTGACTATATTGATGAAGTTGCAGCTCCGGCAGTGTTGGAAGAAGTTAACCAAGAAGAAGAATATTCAGTCGACTATGACGAAACCCCGCAGTTTGAGTTTTACTTCAAGAATGATGACAGGGCAACCTTAGACAGGTTAATCTCCCTCGCTGTTAGAAGCCGTAATTTCAAAATAACAGAAGTGAAACTTTTGCATGAGACTGGATTTGAGTACGAGGCCGATGCGGATATACAACAAGAAGCTGACGGCAAATGGATTGTAAAAATTCCCAATTCTGACCGGAAAACAATCCCGGGTAAATATAAGGTGAAAATTACTGGTGTTGAAGATGGGCAACAATATATAGAAGAGCAAGATTTCTACTGGGGCGTTTTGGCGGTTAATGTTAATAAATCAATCCTATTACCCGGCGAAGATGCTTATATACAAATGGCGGCGCTTACCGACAAAGGCGTAACAATCTGCGATGCCAACCTTAAGTTAGATATCACGGTTCCCGATGGCACCGTTGTCTCGCCGGAGGTGCAACGTTCGGGTGAATGTAAATTAGATGCCGACATAGTTGACGTACCGGACTACTTTGTCCATTACGCGGCAAACGAGCTTGGTTCATATGAAATGAAACTTTCGAGACTGGATGGAGACGGCGCCGAAATCCACCATATATCGAGTTCTTTTGAAGTTCAGGATGCGGTGCCATTTGAAGTGGAACGTACGGGGCCGACAAGAATCTTTCCGCTCGCCAAGTACAAAATGAAGTTTACCGTAAAAACCAATAAAGACTTTACCGGTAACATCATTGAACATTTGCCCAACAGTTTTGCAATAACTGAAAATCCTGAATACGCTATCCAAAACGGGGGGTCAGAGACAAGAATATTTTGGAATCTTGACCTTAAAGCGGGGGATGTTAAACAATTATCCTATGAATTTGACGCGCCTGACACTTCGCCTGAATTCTATCTCTTAGGACCACTTAAGATTGGCGAATGGAATGAGGCAAGATTTTGGCAAATAGCGGCGGATGCCACTGCCACATATGATTTTGTAGGCTGCGGCGCGACTTGCGATACCTCAACCGACTGGTGGGCTTCGCAAGACGATGTCGACCTATTTCCTTTTGGAGGTGTCCAGGCTAATAGAAATACGCACCTTGAAGCGACGGATGCCCAGTATGACTTAATTGACACTTCGGATAATTTGCGTTGGACTGCTACTGACCCGGGCGCTGGTGACCAAACATTACTGTGGGTAGAGATGAAGGTGGACCAAACGGCCGCCAGTATCACTCAAATCGACCTGACATTTGAAGGACTGCTGGCAAATGGGGATACTACTGCTAATGGCCAGATGTATGTTTTAAAGACGGGTACAGCATACGAAACAGACGCGAATTGGGTAGCAGTTGGCGCCACTTTAAGCTTAACGACAACAGACACATCTTTCACGAGGTCAATAACCAGCAATTTCACTGATTATATCGGAGCAGATGGAATAATAACTTGGGCACTTGATAATAACGCCTCAAGTACGTCAATTGTCACTGATTATGTAAAGACTGTAGTCACTTATACGCCTTCTC
>JACOTQ010000022.1 GCA_016178255.1 Candidatus Colwelliibacteriota bacterium
CTTAGGCTCGGCGCCCTCCATTTTCCTCATATAAGAAAGAAAGTCAGCAGTCACTTCAGCTAAGCTCAATCTCGTTATTTCAAGCTCTTTCCCTTCTATAAGCTCAAGGAGCTTGTGAAGCGGTCCGACAAATTCCGCGGACTTAAATTCGTAATCCATTTTTGCTTAGTATCTATTTTTCAAATACGCTAAAACTTTTCCTACCCCACCTCCTACATCGTCAGCCCCTAAAATAATAATAACTATCGGCCGCGTCTCGCCATCTATCTCCAAGTTAAAGATGGCGAGCATGGTTTCCTTAGCAGCGGTATTTTTACCAACCTTCCCGCCGATGAAGTCTGGATTATCTCCGAAGATATTGAAATTTTCTAAGTTATTCCAAACCGGGGCTCCATAAGCCGTTTTATTAAGCATGCCAGTTGTTAAGTTTAAAATAAAACTCCTGTTGTGATAAAGGTACCTGGCAAAATTGAACAAATCCTCTGCCGTAGAAACGTTGCCTCCACTGCTTCCTGTTGGGTCCGCAAAACTGGTATCGGCCATACCTAAAGCATTGGCTTTATAGTCCATTAATTCCACAAATCGAATCGGCCCCAAAGGACGCGAGAGAGCGATAGCTGCCTCGTTTGATGACTCAAGTAAAAGCGGGTAAAGGAGATTGAACGCCGAAACATTATCACCAACACGAAGCCGCGGCTTAGAAGTCTGCGCAATCATCGATGACGTTATCTCGATTTGTTTATCAAGATTGACATATTCGGCCGCCACAACGGCTGTCATCAGTTTGGTCAGCGAGGCAATCGCCAGTTTTTCTCCTTTATTCTTTTCCATAAAAACAAAATTGCTTTTTAAATCCGCCACCAGATAGCTCTCCGCGGATATTTCTGCCATTTTTAACCTCGGATTAAAATTATCGGACTCGAAGTCTTTACCGGAAACCAGAACCGGCGTTCCAGCTGACGCCAGTTCATATAACGCTTTCGCGTCTTCCGTCTTAAGCCTTATGCATCCTCCGGAATAACTTGAGCTAACCTCTTTACCATCTTGGTAATAAGGCCAACCGTGAATAAAAAAGTTCCCCTGAAAAGTCAGGCTCCAAGGTTGGTATACTTTACCGATTGAAGAGAAATGACTTTCTTCTTTATTCTCGATTTTATAAATGCCGGTCGGAGTTTCCCACCAAGAGCCTTTACGCCCTTTGGTTATAATGGGCGCCTCTTTAACAATAACGCCTTTGTCATAAAACCTGATTTTCATTTGGGATAGGTCAGAGTTACCATTATCCAGAAATATATTGTAATTATCTGGGGGTTTGAAGGAACCAATCACTCCTGAAATCACGCCTCCGGTTAAAATAAGTAGAATCAAAACCACAAACCACAACGGAACTTTAGTTGAAATAATCTTCTTAACCATGCCTAATTTAAAATTAATGCCTCTTTAGTATAAACATTACTGGGGTCCCATAACATCCAACCGTTTTCAACCCCGGCATCCGCAAGCGCCTTAAACTGCGCTTTAACTTCTGTCGGGCCATAATTAGCTCCCAAATCAAAATCCTGTAGCCAAGGGCGGAGTTTAGAAGTAGTTAAACCTGTAGCCAAAAATTTTTCTTCGGCTTTTTCCATCGAATATTTGACAACTTCATAAGGAAAGTTGGTCGGGTTTTTATAACCCAAAAAGCCGGCGGCGTAATGAGACGGGTAAACCATAGGACTCACATAATCAAAAGAGGCGTATGCCGATTCTATGACCTGCCCTATACCTAAATCATCTTTTTGAATTGTGGCTAATCCGAATAGGTCTGCCGAAATTTTCTCATCTTTGAGATTGAAACGCAGGTATCTGAAAAACTCCGCGATTACGTCTTCCTTCCGCTCTTTTTTCTCATCGTAAAACTGGTAAACCATCTCGCTCAAGTCCCCGTCGGAAGGAAAACGAATATAATCAAAGTTAATCTCGTCAATTCCTCTGGCTTCCGCGTCTTTGGCAATCTTCACGATATAATCCCAATATTCTTTGCTACCCGGGTCTATCCAGCCCAGGCCCTTACGGTCAGTCCAAATTTTACCCGTTGTCTTATTTTTAATTGCCAAATCGGGCCTGGCCGCGGCCAAAATCGGGTCCTGGAAAACCGTTACTCTGCCTATAACATAAATATTATCTTCGTGGAGCTTCTTAATCAAAGAATTGATTCTGGGGATTCTTATTTCTCTCGCGCCATATTTTTTAACTTCTTCCACTTCGGTGTTATAAGTAACATTCCCGGAATAGTCTTTTATATCAATCACTATCGCGTTAAGTTCTGTCGTTTTAATAAGGTCGGTCAGATAATTTATCCTGCTTGGGGTTCCCGCCGACCAACTGGTAGCGTAAACGGCTTTTATGACCTGCGGCGGCTCAGCCAACTTTTTTTGAGGTTCAGCATCAGAATTTTTCTTCGTCTCCGGTCTCACAACTTCCGTATCCTCCTTGGGCGGGTTGCTTCCGGAATCCCGGGAAGCTCAAATACCGTCTTATCATAGCCAACATTCACGGCAGCCAGTTCAAAACTTCTATCCTTATTTAACAAAAAAACCGCGCCGGACGAGGCAACGATAAACATCAGAATAACGAGAAAGCGGCGCATTTACAACAAGAGTATACAGCATAAGAGAATGCAACGGGAGGGCTGAATTGCTATATACTATATACTGTATACTATATACTTTAAACCATGTCACTCGCCATTTACCGCAAATACCGACCCAAATCATTGAAAGACCTCATAGGCCAGGAAGTTATTGTGGAAGTTATAAGAAACGCTGCCAAATTAGACTTGTTAAGCCACGCTTACTTGTTTTACGGCCCGCGCGGAACCGGCAAAACCACGGCCGCGAGGATACTCGCCAAAATTGCCAACTGTGAATTGAGGGCCAAAGACGCTAAATTCCGCGCCAAGGGCGAACCGTGCAATGAATGCCGGCCCTGCAAAGAGATTGACGAAGGCCGCGCGCTTGATGTCGTTGAAATTGACGCCGCTTCCAACCGCGGAATAGACGAAATGAGAAACCTACCACGCCATTTTCGTTCTCGCCACAACCGAGTACGAAAAACTTCCGGCAACCATAACCTCCCGAACCCAGCGCTTTCATTTTCACAGACTGCCGATACAAATAATTCTAAAAAAATTGAACAAAATTGCGATAGAAGAAAAGTTGAAAGTAGACGGCGATGCCCTCGAACTTGTCGCGACCGCCTCCGATGGCAGCTTCAGGGACGCGGAGTCTCTTCTTGAACAAGTTATCTCACTGGGAGACGGAGGCACGCTGGAAAATGTTGAAAAACTATTAGGCAAAGTCGGCCTCGTTAGAACCGCGACCTTGGGAGGATTTCTCTTAGATAAAGATTTACAGGCTTCGCTTGATTACCTCGCCGAAATAAACGAGGCCGGCTTCAATCTCATCCAGCTGAATAAAGATTTGATTCATTACCTAAGGAGAGTTTTGTCTTTGAAATTCGACCCAGCCCTTGAGGAAGTTTTTAAAAGAGAATTAACAACAGAAGAAATTTCTTGGCTCAAAAAACACGGTTCGGCCATTAAGGATGACCAGTATGCCATCAATCTCGTTAAATCCCTAATCAGAGCCTACAGCGAAATGCGCTACAGCCCCTTCGCCATTGTCCCTTTGGAAATCGCTATAATAGAAAACCTGAGAACTCAAAGCGAGGAAGGAAAAGCCTAACATACTACATCACCGATCGGTGATGTAGTATACTTGACGAGCTTACTGAATTCTTGTGTAGTTTAGGATAATTTGCTGCTTGTCTTTTAAGATGAAACCATGGTCAGTAACCTCAACACCGTCAACAGTCATCTTGAGATTGTAGCCATCTCTATTGATACTTCTGCCCCAAGCATTGAAGATGTCGCCTAATGTGTATTCTCTCGTATCCTGCGCTTCAACGTGTATTTCGCCGGTATCATCGTGAGTATGAATCGCTTTCTCGCAAGCTCCTAAACCGATATTTACCGGCAAAGCTTCATCTTTTCCGTCAACCTCTATCGTAAGGTGCGGATGTATATGCTGCTGCAACGGCATACTGGCAATCAAACAAGGAACACCTGCGTTATTAGAAGTTTCTCCGGAAGTTGGCTCACCGCTGAAATTGAGGACTATAGCCAAACCGGCAACCAAAACCACACCGCCAATAACAATCAAAAGAAATTTGTCTTTTAACATAAGTTTTAATAGTATAGAACAAGATTGCCGGGTCGTCTAATGGTAGGACAGTGGCCTTTGAAGCCATTAATCGGGGTTCGAGCCCCTGCCCGGCAGCTGATTAGGAATTCATCCCGAGCGCATCGGCGTGAGAGATAGAATTTCAATCATCCCGAGGAGGCAAAGCCGACGAGGGAATATAACCATGTACTATGTCTATATCCTCGAATGCGCTGATAGCTCCTTATATGTTGGTTGTACAAATGATTTAGATAAACGGATAAAACAGCATAATGAATCAGAATTGGGTGCGCATTACACTAAAATCAGAAGGCCGGTTAAGTTAAAATATTTTGAACAATTCAATACACTTATAAAAGCTAGACGGCGCGAGTCCGAAATCAAGGGCTGGCGTAGAGAAAAGAAATTAAATTTAATAAAGTTCGGCAAGCCTGTTGTATAATTCACTGGGAGCAGTATAGAAGCGACCACAAATTTATTATTAACACGGATAACTTTGCTAAACTGATAGAATCATTACCGACAAAAAATATATTTACAACACAAAATAAATTAAAAAGAAACGATGAGTAAAACTAAAGAAATACTTTTTATAGAGACAGATTATAGTTGTGCTTATTGTGGGCAAAAAGGGCGGGAAAATCTTAGCATTGATCATATTGACGGTCGTCATATACAACATTCCAAAAAATACGATAACTTGATAGTTCTTTGCCATAACTGCCATCATAGAAAAACAAAAGCAAAAGATATAACTCTTGAGGATATAAAGAGATTAAAAAAGATGCTTATTATTAAAACTCTAACTCAATTCGGTGTAAATGCATTAAAACTCGCCCACAGAAATAACTTTGGTATAGTGATAAATCCACTATTTATGTATCATTTAGTAGACTTAGGATTATTTGAACAGAAGGATGTCATATCGAGTCTTGCTGAAGACGGAAAAGAAGTTACAACGGAAGTTTTGTTTATTATAACACCCGAAGGAAAAAGAATATGTGAGAAATGGTTTTAATAAAACGATCAAAAGAAATTCTTAGCAAAAAACCCAATAGTGAATGCCTTTGATTCTTATTTAAATGATTTGGATGTAGTTATAGACAGAATTAGCGATTTCCATGAAGGTAAATTTCTTTTGAAATTAAAAGAGTTATTAGACAAGAAAAAGATGAGGATAGTTAATATTTATTAAAACTGAATTTTTGCTATAGTTGAACAATATGAACATCGAATGGAATAAAGTAACTTGGTACTCAAAACTGCTCGCGGTTGTGATCTTCGTGGCAACTTTCTTTTTAGGTTTCTACTTTGGCGCGTTCTATGAGAAAAAACAAGAATTATCTTCCATTAACTTCCAAGCTCAACCTTTCTAAAATTTATAGGAGTTATGAATAATAGAAAATTTGGTCTTGGTTTTTCCTCGCTCGATAAAATAGTTTCAATAGAGCAGTTACCTGTCACGGGAACCGTTCCGGCGTGGCTTTCCGGAACTCTCGTGAGAAACGGCCCCGCCAAGTTTGAGGTTGGCAAGAAAAAATTGCGGCACTGGTTCGATGGTTTCGCGATGCTTCATAAATTTTCTTTCGAGCATGGAAAGGTTTCCTATGCCAACAAATTTTTAGAGAGCAGGGCATATACCTACGCTCAAGAAAAAGAAACGGTTGGCTACTCCGAATTTGCGACCGACCCGTGCCGTTCTATCTTCAAGCGTTTTACGCAAATGTTTTCTCCGCAACCAACTGATAACGCCAATGTTAATGTTTCAAAAACCGCAAGCGAGTTTGTGGCCATTACAGAAACTCCTTTACCTATTGAATTTGATCCAAAAACGCTTGAGACCGCCGGTGTATTGAAATACAACGATACATTAAAAGGAAATCTCACAACCGCCCATCCGCATTATGATTTCGAGAAGAAAGAAGGAATAAATTATCTGACTTATTTTTCTGCCAAGAGCACTTATAATATTTATTGCATTCCCCACGGCTCAAAAACGAGAGAAATTATCGGCACTATTCCTGCAAAAGAACCAGCCTATATGCATAGTTTTGGAATGACACAGAACTATGTCGTGTTGGCCGAATATCCTTTTGTTGTGAATCCATTAATTTTGTTATTAAGCGGCAAGCCGTTTATAGAAAATTTTAAGTGGAAACCGAACAGGGGAACTAACTTTCTCTTGTTAGACAGAAAAACTGGAAAGCTGCGAGGCAGGTACACCACAGAATCGTTTTTCGCTTTCCATCACATCAACGCTTTTGAAGAAGAGGGCAGGGTAATTATTGACATTGTCGCGTACCCAAATACGGACATCATCCAATCTCTCTATCTTGATGTTTTACGAGGCGACACAAATAAAAATATGGTTTCGGCTGGCGAGTTCAGGCGTTATCAAATATCTCTTTCGGATTCATCCGTAAAGTATCAAGTGATTTCGGATAGCCCAATTGAACTCTCTCGAATTAACTACGAATTATCGAACACAAGAAATTATCGTTTTGTGTATGGAGTTGGTTCAAATAAAAACAACCCCGACAATTTCCTTGATAGATTAGTCAAGATTGACATTCAAGCGCGGACTTCCAAAACTTGGCAAGAGGAGGAATGTTATCCCGGTGAGCCGGTTTTCATACCTTCGCCCAATGCGATAAAAGAAGACGAGGGCGTTATCGTTTCAGTGGTTTTGAACGCGAAAAAAGAAAATTCATTTCTCCTGATTTTGGACACTGCCTCATTTAATGAAATAGCGAGAGCCGAAGTTCCGCACCACATCCCTTTCGGTTTTCACGGAAATTTTTATCGAGGATAAATGAAACCATTTTCATTTTCCCCTCGGCCATACGGCCTCGAGTTTTAATTATTTTATTCGCCCCCACGCCAATCACATAGCATAGCTTGAAAAGGGCGGAGCCGAAGCCCAGCAGGGCTGAGGCGACGCCTTCCTTCCGTTAAAGACAGAAAACAGGGTGTTGTCGGGAGTGTGCCGTTCTCAAAAGAGGCAGATGGAATCAGGCCTTTATGGACATTTGCACGTTCACTTCTATGAATGAAGGGGTAATTGAAGAAGCGAATGAATAACTTTTGCCGTATCCAAAACTATGAATTTTTGGTAAAGTAGGTTCGTATTGGGTCATAGAGAGTAGCCATATTGTGACAGATGGCACTCTATCGATACACAACAATTAGTGGATACATGAAACAGGAATTAAGGTTATTAGAAGATTATAATGATAAGCTCTCAGAAATTTATGACAAAGAGATTACTAACCCTGATCATTTTTGGTATGTTCCTCCCAAAGTCAAAGAATTTTTAAGCCCGTATATCAAGTCTAATTGCAAAGTTTTAGATATTGGAATTGGAACCGGAAAAACAGCGGAATATTTTTCCGAAAAAAAATGCGTAATAACCGGAGTAGATATATCTCAAAAGATGTTAGATGCGGCTAAATCCCAACATCCTGATTGGGAATTATTCAAAGCGGATATCCAAAGTGGATTTGATTTTCTGGAGGGTCAAAAATTCGATATTATTATCGCCGCGGGGATATTTGAATTCGTTGAAAATATAGAAACAGTATTGGAACATCTTTATTCTCTATCAAACACTTCTGGAAAAATTTGTTTCACTTATGAAGAATACATACCCGATAGTCGGCTTCAGCAATGGAAAATATCAGAATTAGGCAAGGGAATTACCGATCCAATACCGGGGAATTTATCATTCCTAGTTTATAGAAGAACGGCAGAAGAGGTTGAAAATATCTTAACTCCTATTTTTCAAATTCTAAAATCTGAAAGAATAATCGCTTATTATAAAACTCCTGATAAGATTCCGGTACAATACAATATCCTTCTAATTCAGAAAAATGCGTAATAATATTGTGCCCCGATAGGATTAAATCTATGAAATTATTAATTGCCACATTCAATAAAGGAAAACTGGGCGACTACCAGCATTTCTGCAAAGACCTGCCGCTCGAAGTTATCAGTTTAAACGACCTCGGTATCACAGAAGAATTCGATGAGGCTTATAACACATTTGAAGAAAACTCCAAGGAAAAGGCAAAATTTTATTCCAAACTAAGCAACCTTCCCACTATTGCTGACGACAGCGGCATTGAAATACCTTTTTATAATATGGAGCCGGGCGTCAAAACAAAACGCTGGGGCGGTGATTTAAATGACGAAGAATATTTTGCGTTTATTTTGACCAAGATTAAACAAATCCCCCAATCGCGTGAACAAGCTCAAATGCGAGCAGTACTCACGCTATGCGTCAACGAAAATTGTTACCAAGCTGAAGGAAAAATCTTAGGAACGCTCACGGATAAGGTCTATGAACATAGCGAGACACACGGATACCCGTGGGATAGAGTTTTTATTCTAAAAGACAACGGCAAATACTACGAAGAATTAAATGACGAAGAGAACTATCAATTCAATCACCGTAGAATCGCGCTCGATAAATTGAAGACACACTTACAAACCATCCGATAGTCCCTTTACACAGTTTATACACTTTTATGGTGCATAGCACTTGAAGTTTATATAAACTTATGAGATGATAAAAGTATATGAAAAATTTGAAGCCTCTCACGGAAGACCAGCAAAAAGTTTTTAACTTTATAGCCAGTCATATAGACGACACAGGCAAGTCCCCTACCATAGCAGAAATCAAAGAGAAATTTAATTTTGTTTCTTCAAGGTCGGTGACACAATACCTGGAAGCTTTAACTAAAAAGGACCTGATTAGACGCGAGCGATACAAAAGCCGGGGCATAATGTTAATGAACCGAAACAATAACGACATTGTTCAACTACCAGTCTTTGCTTCAGCCGGTTGTGGCAGTCCGGCAATTATCGCTCAACGAACTTTTGATGATTTCATTTCAGTCGCCGCCAGTTTGATTCATGGTAGAAAAAAGGAAGACCTCTATGTAATAAAGGCCATCGGAACATCAATGAATGAAGCTGGTATTAACGACGGTGATTACCTGCTGGTTGAAAGAACCGAAGGGCAAGATATTAATATTGGTGATAAGGTCGTGGCTATAATTGATGACAGCGCGGTAGTTAAAAGATATGTGCGCTCGGATGACCTTATAATTCTCCAGCCCGTTTCTTCTGACAAATCCCATAAACCAATTATTTTAGACGCGAACTCAACATATAAAATCTTTGGGAAAGTCTTGAAAACTATCCGTATGCCAAAAACCAATGGCATGCGATATATAGAAGGAACTAATTATTAGAGGCTGACAATAACAAAAGTTCTCACATCTCCAAAAACTCCCCTATTTTGACTTCTCAATAAGCCGTATAATACTAATAACTAATGACACAGGGCTTAAAAAAGCTTTTCGAGATAATCTTTCCTCACACAAGGCTGAACCGAAGTTTACGAATTCTCATCCTTACCAATTCGGTCATGGTTTTTATCCTGGGTTTATTTGCGCCCTTCTATGCCATCTTTGTACGAAATATTGGTGGTTCCATAGCCTTTGCCGGACTTTCTTGGGGAATTCTTTCCATAGTAGCGGGGGTTCTTATATTCCTTTTCTCTAACTGGGAACTAAAAGTAAAGGAGCCGGAACTTCTTATAGCTTTCGCTCACATCATCAGGGGTATGGTTTTCATAAGTTACGCCTTTATGGGCAGTATGACCCAGCTTATTATCACTCAAGTTCTCTGGGGCATTGCCATAGCTTTAAGCGCGCCATCATTTGATTCAGTTTACGCGGCCCACACCAACAAAAATGATTCTATTAGTGAATGGAGTGGCTGGGAAGGATTAGCCGCAATTTCGAGCGGTGTGGCAGCGCTAATCGGAGGATTGATTATAGAAAGTTTCGGCTATCAATCCATATTTCTTGGCATGGCGGCAATCTCCATCGGTTTGGGCATATATATTTGGAGCTTACCCAGAGAAACTTTATAAAATAGTAACTAATACAAGTCAAATAATTTTTCTGTTGAAACGTCACATAAAACTCTATCTCAAGTCTGTAAAGTTGGGCGATATACTATATCACCGATCGGTGATATAGTATACTTTAACATCAATTAACAAATGGGATGGAAGTAACTCTTCAAAAACAATGTCCGAAGTGCAAAACCGAAGTTTCCGAAACGGCTTATTTTTGTTCTAATTGCGGACAACCTTTAAAATCCAGGCCGGAAAGCACTTCCATTCCAAAACAGATTCTTATCTACTTCGTGAGCTTTTTTCTCGCGCCCCTTGGCTTAGTCTATACTTTTAAATACCTGCGGCAACCGGATAAAAAATCAAAAACAATCGGCGCTGTCTCTTTAGCCTTAACCATTGTAGCTATAACGGCAACCGTTTATTTAGGGATAGCATACACCAAACAACAATACAGCGAAATTAATTCACTTCTTAACGGCGGACTATAAACACCAACCCGAGAAACTAAAATAGCCACCTGCTTCTAGGTGTGGCTATATTGGCTACTAATTTGGAAAAACAAAAGGCCAGTCGAAATGACTGGTCCTTTGCCATTAGGCTAACCCTATTGGCACACTTATTTATATTAGCGAAAGGCATAGCCCAATGATATCATCTACGGCTTATCTCCCACCACCCTTATTTAGTGGCAGGGTTGACGTTGAAGAACGTCATGAACGCTGGAAGACCAGATGCCGATCCCGTATTCTGACTCTGCCCGTTGACAATGTATGTTTCGGGCACATCACCGGTCCACTTCTCCGCAAGCTTCAAGAAAGCTTCAGCATAAATCTTTGAGATAAGTTTTTCTCCTTGCTGTGATGCAAGGGCTTGAGACTCAAGACGAGTCTTTTCGGCAAGAGCCTCAGCTTTCTTGATTTCCTGCTGCTTCTTTTGCTCCTGGCTGGCCGTGATGTTGGCTTCTGCGAGCGCATTCTGTGCTTCAACCTGCTTCCTCTTCACCGCTGCCTCATATTGTCAACGAGGTCATTCGCCGTGAATGCAGACAATGAACTTTCAAGAACATCAGGCATGTTAGGCGAGATGAGCTTTGCTTCGTAGTTCAGTTGTGTCTCACGATAGGCCTGTTCGACCTGTCCTGGGTCAACCTTATAGTTGACAGTAACAGTTGTGTCGACGATCTGTGAGTCTTTTGAATAGACCGGCGCAGTCATCTTGAAAGTCTGAATTGTGAGGTCGGCTTTCACAACCTGGTCGATCAGAGGAACTCGTAGTGCTAAGCCCGTGTCCGGTGGAAGGGTATGGTGGATCGCCTTATTCCTAAGGACGATGCCAGCCTCAGTTCCGCCAATCATCGTGATCGGCCACAGAATGAATAACAGGACGATGCCCACTGCAGCGATTATACCCCAGGCGACCAACTTTGCGCCTGTCGGAATTCCTTCAATTGGATTTGCCATATTATTTCTTTTTGCTGTTAAGGATTTTCGTTTTGATGAACCACGCAACCGCGCAGATGATCGCAAGGAAGAATCCAGCTTCGATTAAAAGTCTCATATACTGTTTTGATTAATACCAGTTGTAACGTTAAACGTGTACAAGCGGTATAGTTAATGACTCAAAACGCATTATTAACAATTCTCGACCCGCAAAAAGGTTTTATTAAGCTATACCTTAATATGCAATTGTTAACGATCGTTCTTAGGCAAGACATTACTATATTTATATAATATTGTCAAGTTAGCCCTAGGTACCTTCAACCCTCAAGCACAACGCCTGTTAACTCATATAATACCTCAAAGGTTGTTCAAACTCTCACTTCCTTGCTGATGTACTTAAGGATATCAGCGAGGAAAGAAGTAAATTGGATGCGCTCTCGTTCCTCAATCGAAAAATGATTGTATTTCATACACTCTGATTACATAAGAGGGGCGCACTTACTTGTTGAAGTTAGTGCATAGATTAGGCTACTAACACTTTTAACGGTATAATCCAACCAATGAATATCAAAAAAGAATTTACAATCCTATCCAATATGCCCAAAGAGCTTCGATGGATAGGCGACCCCGTTCTTAGAGCTAAGACAAAAGATATAAAACCTCTGGATATCCCCAAAGCGGAAACCAAAAGAATCATCAGCAAAATGAATCTCGCACTCGACAAAATACAAAAGTATTCGAGAGGCGTCGCGATTGCCGCTCCGCAGATTGGAATTTCCAAATCGGTAACTGTCGTAGATTTCGCGGGAAAACGCGCCACGTTTATAAATCCTAAAATTTTAAAATACTCTAAAACGCGCAATGTTTATACGGAGGGTTGCTTAAGTTCATCGCCTCTCTTTGCGGATGTCATAAGACCAAAGACCATCAGAGTTTCCTATTACGACTCATCTGGCAAACGTCACATAGAAAACATTTATGGCGGACTTGCCAGAATTCTACAGCATGAAATCGACCACCTTTACGGAATTCTATGCGTTGATAGATGTTCCTTAAAATCCGCTCAATATGTTTTTGATGTTGAGAAATTCAAAAAAGGGTTAAAATTCCGGCGGGTTTAACAATAAGCCTCCTATTCCATCGCCCTCAAAACTTTGAGATACATATCCTCAACGATTTTACGTCCAACGCGTCGCCCCCAGAGGAAAGATTGGCATTATCCAAAAGATATATTCTCTGTTTCGCCTGGAGAACGGAACGCGTACTCAAGCCTTGTCTCTTAAGAACTTGCCCGATACGCGGGTCATCCGCCTTAATCGCGGTATCGCGGCCGCGAGCAATAAATTGATTTTGTTTTTTTATAAGCAACTGGTGAATTGTGGAACGACCATCGCCCATCAAATTAAGAGGCAGCCTTTGATAAGTGGAAATTACTTTATTATCTAAAACCACAATCCTGTAATCCTTACCAGCAATATATGGCTGAACCAAAGCGGCCCTGTCATTTTTAAAAATAAATTTCAGCGAGCGATAGAAATCGCTTTTGGTATAAACCTTAGCCATTCCTACGCCTTGACTGCCGCTGTTGGGCTTTACAACAACCGGAAAGCCGATTCTCATAGCGTATCTATAAGCGGAGTCAATATTCCTCCTGGAACCGATGGCACGGCAGAACTCGCTTGAAAAAAACGTCTTGCCGGGTACGGTTGGATATCCCATCCGCTTCATAAAAAAAGCGGCATAGTCCTTGTCTTTGGCTATATCGGAAGCGCCGACCGGATTCAAATCTATAGTTGAGCCCCTAAAATAACGCCTGCGGCCATTCTTAAATGTTATTTGCCCCACAAAATTCCACTCCGGCTCCATTACGACAGTCGCCCCAATCTTCGAAGCAAGTTTCCGAAAAACTTCCCCTAAAAAGGGTCTGCTTGGTTGCTTACGTTTCATAACGATAATAATCTACCTGTTGACACATATTTTCAATTCAGCTAAAATTCAAATCAGAACATATGAAATCAGTCGCATCGGTAAAACAAATAAGTTTGGTCGTCCTTAACTTAGGGCTACTAACTCTTCTTTACCGGAAGGCTGGTTTGTGTATGTCGTAAATTTATATAGTTGCAGTAGTAAGAAATAAAACCCGCCTTCCAAAAGAAGGCGGGTTTTATTTCCTGTTCTTTCAGGCAGTTCCTTGTTCCAGTGTCCGCAAATCTTCAGAAAGGGGGTTTCGAATGAAACCGAAAAGGTATTTTGGGGAATTTGGACACTACTCTACCGACCATCCTATGGGCGGCTGGGGGTTCGGTTCGGAAGAACTGCGCCCCCTTGTCCGTAAGACGCAAGGAGAGCAACGCTTTCTCCTCCAGGCGCCGGAAAAACCCGGCACAGAGGAAAAGCAAGCCAGCGACAAATAGCCGCCGGCAATCCACCGCAACGAGGACTCTTCAGGAACACTCCCGAGGAGTCCTCTTCACTTAAAACATCTCTTGATTATTGGGTAAAAAATAATTTTGACTGTACAATCATATTATGAAAAAGCGAACTTTCGCGGCTAAAGCTCTAAATTTCTATAACGCCTTGGAATTTACTAATAAACTCCCTCATGGAGTCAAAATAATGAACCCGTACAAGGAGCCGGAAACACAAGGATATTTGAAGGAGTTCCTAGGAAAGTTTTTCGCGGATAATGTTGGCCGCGTCGCGGTTTTCGGCATAAATCCGGGAAGGTTCGGTTCCGGCATTACTGGGATAACTTTCACCGACCCGGTGGCGCTCGCGCAATTTTGCGGGATTCCAAACAATCTGCCACAAGTTCGTGAACGCTCGTCGGAATTCATATACGAATTTATCAATCATTGGGGCGGTCCGGAGAAGTTTTATCGCGACTTCTTTCTCACGGCCGCCTCGCCTCTTGGTTTCACGCGTAACGGAATCAACTTTAATTACTATGATGACCGACTCCTTTTCAAACTCGTCAAACCTTTTATAATTGAGTCAATCAAAGCCCACTTTGATTTCAGTATCCGTCCCGAAACGGCCATCATCTTGGGCACCGGAAAAAACCAAAAGGCGCTCACCAAAATTAATCAGGAGTTCGGATTCTTCAAAAAAGTTTACGCCGTCGAACATCCCCGTTTCATAATGCAGTATCGAAGGAAAAAGCTAAAAGAATATATCAAAAGATACCGGGATGTCTTTAGCCAAGCTATGAAATGAGACATTAATTAACTATTATAATATTTATATGAATCAAACCAAATTAAAATATCTTCAGGATTTCACGCTTCTCGAATCAGTTTCGCGAGTTGTCGAAACTTCCCAGGAAAACGAACGAAATGTTGTCATACTGGACGAAACCATTTTTTACCCGCAGGGCGGCGGTCAGCCTTACGATAGGGGCATCATTGAGGGGCTCTCTGGGAAGTTCGCAGTTGAGGAAGTGCGTTTTATTGACGGCGTTGTAAAACACATCGGCAAATTTGAGAATGGCGTCCTTAATACTGGCGATGAAGTAAAATGCTTGGTTGATAGCCAGCGCCGGAAACTGCACAGCCGTATCCATTCCGCGGGTCATGTCGTTGACATGGCCGTTACTTCCTTGAACCTCAATTGGGTGCCCGGAAAGGGATATCACTTTCCTGATGGCCCCTATGTTGAATACGCCGGAAACCTCGGCGAAACAGACAAAGAGAGGTTGAAAACCGACATTGAAAATTTGTGCAATAAATTTGTCGACGAAAATCGGGAAACCAAGCTTCTTCTTATAGATAAAGAAAAAATGAAAGAGGTTTGTCATTTTGTACCCGACTATATTCCCGAAGATAAACCCGCGCGAGTTGTCATGTACGGCGATTTCGGAGTTCCGTGCGGCGGTACCCATGTCGGTCACCTTGGCGATATTGGCCATATGACTATTAGAAAAATAAAATCCGAGGGTGAAAACGTTCGCGTTGGTTATGACGTGGATAGAATTATTGATTAATGATGGCCAATGATGTTGGGACGGTCTGCCGCGGAGCTTACTGCTTAGAAGTGGAAATCGCAGACAATTTTTTTTTTTTTTTTTTGTCCTTGAAGTTAACGCCGGAGTTTCGGATAATTTCGAAACAGGCCAAGAGTTAACCTTTTATAGCCAATGAAATCATCCGCAAAACAAGGGGTTCGCCTCCCCGCTCACATCAAACCTTTACGATATAAAATAAGCTTGAAACCAGACCTTGAAGCTTTTACTTTCGAGGGGGTTGAAACCATCAACCTGGCGCTAGGGAAAAGCTCCAACCAAGTCACCCTTCACTCCAAAGAACTGGATATTGAATCCGCCGAAGTCACAAGTGGCAAGGAGAAAACCTTTGCTTTGAAAATAGACTACGATGAAAGGGCAGAAACCGCCACATTCACTTTTCCCAATAAAATCCGCAAGGGAAACATTCAGTTGAAGATAGTCTTTAGAGGAGTACTGAACGACAAAATGAATGGCTTTTACAAAAGCCATTACAAGGTTGGCGATAAGACCCATTACATAGCCACCACGCAGTTTGAAGCGACTGACGCGCGGCGCGCTTTCCCGTGTTTTGACGAACCCGCGGCGAAAGCGGTATTTGATATTAGTCTCATTGTCCCCCAAAAAAGTACCGCTATTTCGAATACGATGCCAACGGAGATTCTGGAACATGGAATGGGCTACAAAATAGTTAACTTCGCCCCGACTCCTAAAATGTCCACTTATCTTCTGGCTTTCATAGTTGGCGATTTCGAACATATCGAAAAAAGAACTAAAGACGGTGTATTGGTTAGAGTATTTGTGACGCCCGGTAAAATTCATCAAGCTCAATTCGCCCTTGAATGCGCCACGAAAATCATTTCTTTCTTTAACAAATACTTCGATATCCCCTATCCTCTGCCGGTAATGGACTTAATCGCGATTCCCGATTTTTCCGTCGGCGCGATGGAAAACTGGGGAGCAATAACTTACAGGGAATCGGCGATACTCCTCGACCCCGAACACTCTTCAACAACAAGCAAACAATGGATAGCTTTAGTTATCGCCCACGAGCTCTCACATCAATGGTTCGGCAATTTGGTAACTATGGAATGGTGGACGCATATATGGCTGAACGAAGGCTTTGCCTCTTATATAGAATATCTGGCCGTTGACCATCTCTTCCCTAAATGGGATATATGGACTCAATTTATCCACAACGATTTGGGAACAGCGTTAGAATTTGACGCGCTTCAAAACACTCACCCGGTTGAGATTGACGTTCATCACCCGGAAGAAATAAGCGAGATTTTCGACGCGGTCAGTTACTCAAAAGGCGCGAGCATTATTCGCATGCTTGCGGAATATTTAGGTGAAACCGACTTCCGTAACGGCCTTCGATATTATCTCAAAAAACACAGCTATTCCAATACTTCAACTATTCACCTCTGGAAGGCGTTAGAGAAAGTATCGGGGAAACCTGTAGAAAAAATGATGAGCGGCTGGACAAGGAAAAGCGGCTACCCTCTCATTACGGTATCGGAAAATAAAGGCAGGCTTATGATAGAACAGAAAAGATTCTTCTCAAGCCCCATTTCTGAATCTAAAACCAAGGACGCCGCGCTTTGGCGTGTGCCCGTAAGCTACAAAACCAATGATACAAAACTGAAAAAACAGTTTCTTCTCACAAAGCAAAAGGTTGAAATCACAAAACCAACCGGTGAATGGATTAAATTCAACATCAATGAATCGGGATTTTTTAGAACAAATTACTCGGATAACCTTAGGAAAGCTCTCGAGGATTCTGTAAAAACAAAGCGACTGGGGGCCGGTGACCGGCTCGGCCTCATTCGTGATATCATGGCATTAACTGAATCAGGTAAAATTCCGACGGTAAAGGCGCTGGAATTCGCCAAGCACTACAAAAACGAAACAGATTATACCGTCTGGCTGGAATTAGCCTCCGACCTTAATAAAATTCATTTTCTAATCGCGCATGAACCGTTTGTAAAAGAATATGAGTCTTTTGCCGCTAAAATATTCGCCCCCATTGCCGAAAAAGCCGGCTGGACAAAAAAACCAAATGAAAATCATACCCAAACCCTCTTGAGAAGCCTGGCTCTTTCAAGCTTCGGAACATATGGAGACTTGGAAACAATCAACCAAGCTAAAGAATTATTTGGGAAATTGAAGGATGGCAAAAATTCCATTCACGCTGACCTAAGAAGTGTCGTCTACAATTTAACTACTAAGAACGGTGGGGTGAAAGAATACGAGAAACTGGCAAAGATGTACAAAGCAGTGTCGCTTCATGAAGAAAAAAACAGAATCGGAAGAGCTTTGGGTAATTTCAGAAACAAAAACTTGCTAAAGAAAACTTTGGCGTTCTCTTTATCGAAACATGTGCGTCCGCAAGACACCATTGGAATAATCGCTGGCGTTTGGTTTAACCCTGATGGTCATGACTTGGCCTGGAATTTCGTAAAAGCAAACTGGGAAGATTTTCTGAAACGCTACGGCGGCGGTCATAGCCTTTCGCGGCTTTTGGCTTGCGCCGGTTCTTCGGCCTCGGCAGCTCAAGCAAAAAATTTCAAAGACTTTTTCAAGAAAAACGCCGCCCCGGGCGCTAAGAGGACCATTGAACAAGCTTTAGAGAGTATAAATTCCAACGTAGCTTGGCTCATGCGAGAGAAAATAAGACTGGCAAAGTATTTCCTTAAATGACAGCGGAAAAGAAGTAAGATCTTTTGACCAGCCAGCTTTGGCAAATACGAAAATAAAAACCGCCCCGCAAAATTGCGGGGCGATCTTTCCATCTAAAACTTAGGCTCGCGCCACGTTCTTGGCGCTTGGACCCTTCTCCGTGTCAACAACCTCAAAAGTGACCGCATCGCCTACTTTGAGTTCGTCGAACATCACGCCGCTTAAATCCTTAGAGTGGAAGAAAAGGTCCTTGTCTTCGCCCTCGCGAGCGATAAACCCAAAACCTTTATCTGTAAGCTTCTTGATAGTTCCTGTCATATGATTTTTAGTTTTTCTTCTTAGAAACCCGACCTAGTCTCTCTGTGCCTATATAGGCTGGCACAAACCAAATTATACAACTAATTAGAATTATATCAACCCCAATGGTCCTTTAGAAGGTCATCCTCAAAAGCCATTATGCCATTCATATCTTTTGGATATTTGGCGATATCAGGGAAATCTAGAGATTTTATTTTGTCATACACGACGCTAATCAAAGCCTTCATCCGTTCAAGCTCTTTCTTTTCTATATGGGCAGGTAAATCTATAATCTGTCCGCGGGAAGGTTCTACAAACTGAATAATACCGTCATTAACCGAATACTTCCCTCCAAAATCTCGTGAATTCTCAATAAGTAGCTTATAAAAAACAAGTTGTTCGCGGTATCGCCAAGCTTTTATTTTTTCGTATGAATCGCTTGGCGACCAATCTCTAATCGCTTTACCAGTCTTAAAATCGCAAACTGTCATCTCGCCATTCGAAATTGTTATTTTATCAATTTTGCCAGTAATATGCGCGTCTCCTACAACCACGCCCTGACTTCTAAAATTAAATTCAATTTTATCTTGCAATGAGAAACTGCTTTTCTTTTCAGTATAGAATGCCTCAAGCGCCCTCTGGCCCCTCTTTAACATCAGCCTGAACTCTTTCTCATTCAGACGTTCATTTTTGAGCATTTCTTCAAACCAAAAAATGACTTCTCTTACTAAGGGCAATTTCCTCCGGCTCTTGAAATGGGTATATATAAATTGAATCGTGTTATGAATGGCTGAACCGTACGCTCCGCTTGGGCTCTTAGGTTCAGGAAATCTCAATAAATTTTTCTCGAAAAAAGCGAGAGGCCCGCCGCCGGCAACATTCAAGAAATTCTGCAAATGCGTCACACTCAAATGATAATCCTGAAGAAGTGGTTTAAGTAACGCCTTTTCATCAGAGACAAAAGGTCCGCCGCGTGTTGGGTTCCAAAGTCTGATTGCCAATTCTTCGGAACCAAATCCGGCGCCCTCCATGCTCACAAACTCCGATTTAAACAGTTCGCTCTCCCCGTGAGACGGAGATAAAAATCCAAGCCGGGCGGAATCTTTGCCTCTATGGTCAGCGTTATAAGAAGTAAGATACAGTAACCGCTTAGCCCTCGTCATGGCCACATAGAATAGTCTTAACTTGTCATCGAGGTTATCCCCAGCCGGCTTTATGGATAAATTCATTGGCAACGGCACACTCCTTCCGCTACGCCTCTCTCCCCAGATATCTTCTTGGCAATTAATTACAAAGACTGCTTCAAACTCAAGCCCCTTTGCTTTGTGGGCACTCATAAACTGTACTGCGTCATTAGCATTAACGAATTGGCTCACATTATTAATAGCCAAGTTATTTTTGAGATGCATATCAATAAAATTAAGCATGTCCGCCGTTAGCACCGGCCTGCCACGGTGATATTCGCGAAGCGCTGCCACGAAGGATTGCAAGGACGATAAGAAGCGCATATATTCGGCAGGCTCTTTGGCAACGCGGTCTTTGCTAAAATAATACGACCTAAACGGGCTGAACATTTCATGCCTTACGATTGTTTCGTCTTCGCTATCTTCGTCTGGCAATATTTGCTGAGGCCCGCCTACTAATTCATGGAAAATCTCCTCGGCTGTTCCGTAAGTGGCTCGCGCGCCGAGGTCAATAAAAAAATCGGCTATCTCCTTGAACTTTCCACCGCGTTCTCGCATAACCGTGAGCCACTGTTTTCTTTCCCTGCGAGCTTTAATTGAAAGCTCCCAGACCATCGAACGCTCAATGCTCCAAAAGGGATAACTTAATATTTCAGGCAGAAGATTATCGGCTTCTCCGGACTTTTTCATTATTGAATCAACGAATCTCACCATCGTGAAAAGCTCGCGGATGTGCGGCTGAAGAAGCACATTATCCTGACGTTCGTAAGAAACCGGCACTTTAGCGGCGTGGAAATATGGAACCAAGTCTTCGAGTTCCTTATGTTCCCGTGCTATGATGGCAACTTCATTCCCGAGAACGCCCTTTTTGATAAGTTTCTTAACTTCCTCCGCAATCCAGCGATACTGAACATCTCGTGACACAAACTCTCGGCCGTAAACAGCTCCGTCTTTAAGGACTCTATTTGCCGAGACAAGTTCTTTTTTCACGTCAGGCAAGATATTCTGAAGCTGGCCCATACCTTTCTTGATAATATGGCGCGCCGCGTCAAGTATATCTTGCGTCGAACGATAATTTCTCGTGAGGACAATCAATGACGGGTCACGATACGTTTTTCGAAAATCGATGATATTTGAAATCTCCGCGCCTTGAAACTTGTAAATCGCCTGGTCGTCATCACCCACAACCATCACGTTCGGCCGGCCTTCATGGATTTCATGGCCCGTTAAAAGGCGCAGCAAGCGCATTTGAGCGTTATTGGTGTCTTGAAACTCATCCACGAGGATATATTGATATTGTTCCTGCAAATCAAGCTTCACGCCGACATTGCGTTCAAGCATCGCTATTGTATCAAGTATCATGTCGTTATAATCATAATAGCCCTCCTCCCGCATGCGCGCCGCGTATTCTACATATATCTCCGAGAGAGCCTCGATTCTTTCAGCCTTAAATAAATCTGCCAAATGAGTGAGCTTATCGTCGCCTCTCTCGGTCCAATTCTTTTTCCATTGTGTTATCGGTCCAGTACTATTGTTTTCTTGCGCATCCCTCACGGCGACGGAAAGCGTGCTGGCAATAAATTCAGAGAGAGGTTCAAAGAATCCTGGCAGAGGAACGGATTTACATTTTCTGATTTTCGAGACCGCTTTTAACACAACTGGAAGCGTTTTTGGGGAAATTCTGTCCTTGAACACAGCTTGAACTATTGGGTCAGCATAGGCTATGGCTTTTTCATTTTCAGCAAGAATATTTTTGAACTCGGCGGGAGTTAATCCGGCCTTTTTGATGTACTCAATTGCCTGTCTTGCTTTCTGTAAATAAACGAACTGACTATTGTGTTCGGAGCGCAATGGATTTCCGTAATCAAGCCCGCTAAAAATTTCTTCCAAAATCTCCGTCTGTGTAAAGTCATCAGCCGGAAGAAATGACACGCCTCCATAGAAATGCTCCGGATAACGATTAATTATCTCCACGCCAAAACTATGAAAAGTGTGGATTGCCACGCGGTAAGCTTCCTGCCCGAGCAAACCAGTCAAACGCTGTCTCATATTGAAAGCGGCGGCTTCAGTAAAAGTTAAGCAAAGTATATTCCCCGGCGTAACATCCACATTCCGTAAAATATTCATAACACGCAGACTTAATAACTCTGTTTTACCAGACCCAGGTCCAGCAATCACCATTACCGGGCCCTCAATCGTATCCACCGCTTTTTTTTGTTCAGGATTAAGGCGTTTATAAGCCGCCTCGAACTTTGATGACATTTTCATGTAATTACTTAAAGCATATATTAATTTGTTTTATTATCCAGATGTGTGGTATATCCTAAATTAGGAATGTCTCCAGATCTTTAAGTCTTCAATAAGGAGCTGATATGCAGCCATATGTACGGACGAGAGTGAATGGAATCGAGATACGGAATACGCGACCGGCGAATGCCATGGAGCGCGGGAAGCTTCGCTCCACAGCAAGGCAGGCGATAAAATTATGGCAGGAATCTTCAGCGTACCGAGAGATAACGGCTCCTGCCTGGTTTTAATCAAAAACAACCTTGCTCACAACCTCGAGGATAGTAATCCGCTCGCGTCTTTCGGAGCGCATGAGAATATCCAAGTTTTCGATATTCCCATGGGCGACCAAAGCGTGAATGACGCCCTCATCCCTTTTTTGATGAGCCGACAAATCATTGGCGGCGCGGGATGCGTTTTATCCTCCGGAGAATACTGTTATTCCCAGCGCGGACTGATGATGGAATACGGGTGGGGCAACAACACAACCCACAACCGCTCCATGATTAGCGGGCACAGGGAATCCCACACCGGTTCTTACACCCAATCGAGAAGGCTCCATATCATCACGGGCGATTCCAACATGCTCGAGTACCAGACTTGGCTGAAACTCGCCATCACAAACATCATCGTTGCGATGATGGAGACGAGCGCCTCAGTTCAGTTTGGCTATTCGTTAAAGCGCGTTGCTCTTCCCGATGATAAGATTCGTGAGCAGATAGCGATTGAGATGGCTGACGTAAGCCGTGATTTTATAAATCATGGCCGGACGCCTCTCATTACGCTGGGAGACGGGAGTTTGGTAAGCGCCTATGATTTACAGGCGCGTTATTGGGAAGCCGCGGATAAATTTGTCCGTAAAGCACGGTTTGAATCAGAACGGTGGGAACAAGAGACAAAAGAAGCGATGTCAGCTTGGCAGTCAATTCTGCACGCAATATACAGGAATGACACCGACTATCTGGAAGGACGTCTGGACCATACGACGAAATATGTTGTTATACGCGAATATCTAAAACGTACGGGCAAGGATTTGTTTCAATACCCGTCGCTTCTCGCGGAAAAACACACATTCGACGTTATGTATCATCGCCTTCCAATTTCAGGTTCGAACGCGCCAACACTTTTCGAACGCATTCGCAACCATTATAAGTCGCGAATGCTATTCAGTGACGCGGAAATAGACCAAGCGGTGGAAAATCCACCGCAGAAAACACGAGCCTTTATGCGAGGCAAGTGCGCCGCGACGCTTCATGGGCTCAAAAAACAAGGGAGGCTCGACGGCAGCTCCATCCTGAATTGGGACAGCCTTAGTTATCAAGGCGCCCGATTTGAAATCGCGGACCCGCTTATGTACAAAAAAGACGGGTTTGAAACGTTCTTACACAAAATAGAAGTATCGTGATGAGTCGCCATTATAATGCCGACTCGCAACAATTTAGCCGCAGCAGATGCCAGAAACATCTGCTGCTCTTTTTTAAAAGGTTGATTTAAAACAGAATATCATCCAAGATAGAGAGCGTCATGCCGAACGACAACGTAATTTTAAGATTCAATAAAGTCTCATTTGAATATGGACACAATAAACCAATCCTCAACGAGGTTGATTTCTCAATCCGCCGAGGGTCAAAAATCACGCTTATGGGGCAAAACGGCGCAGGCAAGAGCACTATTTTCCAGTTAATCACGGGGGCGCTAAAACCGATAACGGGAACCATTGCCATCACGGACGGCGCCACAATGGCCATAAGCAGACAAGTAATCCCTCGCGATGAGATGGATATGACGGTGAAAGCTTTCTTCGAAAACGCTTTTCCCGAAAAAGTTTATGACATTAAACCGCGTATCGACAAAATCCTTGGAGTCGTTCATCTCACTACGCCTCATAATAAAAAACTCAAGGAATTCTCCGGAGGCCAGCAAGCCAGACTCCTCTTAGCCCAAGCCCTAATCCAAAATCCCGACATCCTGCTTTTAGATGAACCGACTAATAATTTAGACAAGGCCGGCATAGCTCATCTAACTCAATGCCTCATTGATTACCCAAAAACATGTATTGTTATTTCTCACGACGCCGAATTTTTAAATGAGGTCACTGACGGAGTTTTATATCTCGAGGTTTTCAATCGCACGATTGAGCAATATTCCGGCAATTACTTCTCCGTGGTAGAAGAAATCAAAAACAGGCTGGAACGGGAGCGAATGAAAAATGCCCGGCTTGAGAAAGATATCCGGCATCGAAAAGAACAAGCTGGCTTCTTTGCTCAAAAAGGCGGTCATATGCGCGATGTCGCCAGAAAAATGCGCGAAAAAATAGAAGAGCTGGAAGACGAAACTGTGGAAGTTAGACGCGAAGACAAAACTATCCGCAGATTCGTCATTCCGTGCCAAGAAAACATCGGCGCCGCGATTGTAACTTTGAAATCAGTTTCAATTATAAAAGGCGGTAAGCCCAAAAGTTTCCCTGTAAACATTACGCTCCGAAAGAAGGAGCGACTGCTTATAGCCGGACCTAATGGCATTGGAAAGACCACCCTTTTGGAAAAACTCGCTTCAGGCACGGCTGTTGGTGAAAGTGTTCAGAAGGGAATACGAATCGGCTATTACCGGCAAGATTTTTCCGCCCTGAATTTCGATGACACCGTGTACGCAACACTCTCGAAAGCGATAGAGAACGGCACCGAACAGGAACTTCGTTCTCACGCCGCCGGATTTCTTTTCGACGCCGAAATGCTAAAAACCAGGATTAGCTCTCTTTCCGAAGGCCAAAAAGGACTTCTTGCCTTCGCGCAAATCGCGCTCCAACGTCCTGGCCTTTTGATTCTTGATGAACCAACAAACCATATTAATTTCCGGCATATTCCAATAATCGCGCAAGCAATTGACGCCTACGAAGGCGCGATGATTCTCGTAAGCCATGTCCCGGATTTTGTTAAACTGATTCGAATTGACCAAATTATTGACCTCGAAGAACTTTAAAGTTATTGTGTTTTTGTCGTTCCTTCATGCTCCGAGTAAGGAGCTGGCGTTACTCTCACGGAAAGGGACTTATGAGCCACAAGCCTACCAAGGAACAGTGGAAGACAGTCGGTCTTATTAAAAGATTCGGCTGTCAGGCTCATAGGCCGCAGAATAGAGCCAAGGTAGTCTCTTACTGCCTACCTCAAAACTGCGCCCTTCTCAAGCTTACCTGGAAGGAGGTAAAGATGGGAATTGTAGTGTGCCCTAACTGTTTCCGCATTAAAAATGGGAACAGGTGGCTCGACGAAAACCATCGGGACATTCTTGCCCTAAAGATAGACAAGGAAAACCTTGACCCTATCTGGACGGCTTGCCCCGAATGCATCGTTGAGCTCGACTCCGCTCCCGTGAGAGCATCGCTTACAGTCGTTTGGTGATAACGCCAATCACCAAACCTAACCAAGGGCAGCGCCTCAAAAACGTTGCCCTTCGTCCTTCTAAATTATTTACACATGAAAAAGCAAAGGCCGAAACCATACAAACGCGTAATAGTTTTTGGAGTATTTGACGGCTTTCATGAAGGACATCATTCTTTTTTATCGCAAGCGATAAGTTATGGCACCAAACTAATTATTGTGGTCGCGCGCGACCAATCTGTTAAGGACTTGAAGAATAAATCGCCGCGCCAAAGCGAAACCGATAGGCTAAAATCTGTTAGAGCATTTAGTATATTCGCGAAGCCGGTTTTGGGCGATCTTGCGCCAAGTTCTTACAAAGTGATAAAGATGAATAAGCCTGATGCGATATGCTTAGGATACGATCAAAACTTTCTGAAAATTGATTTACAAAGAAGTATGCGTCAGGGCACCATACCTGAAACTCCTATCATACAACTGAAAGCGTATAGGCCCAGAAGGCTTCATACGTCATTGATTCCCGTAAACAGAAAAGGCAAGTAATTCCATTATCGCCCACCCATCCTTGGTCTGTTGCGATGGAAATTGCTCCTTCCGCGATAGCCACCCGAAAATGCCCGATTACGATGAGAACCTTGAGGCCTACCAGTTCGATTCCCACGCAACAAGTTGCCTCTGCCGGGAGATAAAGGCGCGGGCATTGAATCCGGTAGCTTAGAAAGCGATATTGATTTACGCAGCAATCTTTCGATA
>JACOTQ010000071.1 GCA_016178255.1 Candidatus Colwelliibacteriota bacterium
AATCAAAAAACGAAAGTTAAACATGCAGCTACATCAACTACAGCAGCTATATAAGAATAAGGAAGGCAAGAGGGTTGGCAGAGGCGGTAAACGCGGCACCTATTCCGGCAAGGGTCAGAAGGGTCAGAAAGCGAGGGCCGGACACAGAATAAGGCCAGCTGAAAGAGACTTGATTCAGAGATTGCCAAAACTTCGCGGTTTTAGGAATAAGCCGAAAGCTAAGAAAGCTAACCGCAGGGCAAAGAAAAATGCTTAATAAATTTGCCACTCTCTTTAAAATCAGGGATCTTAGGAATAAGGTTCTAATCGTGGCGCTTGTACTTGCTTGCTTCAGGTTACTTGCGGCCATACCGATTCCGGGAGTGAACATCGAAGCTTTGAAAGGACTGTTGTCAGGCAACCAACTCTTGGGATTTTTGAATATCTTTTCAGGCGGGGCTCTTTCGAATTTGTCTATTGTTATGCTGGGTTTGGGACCTTACATTACCGCCACCATCATAATGCAGCTTTTAACGATGATTTTCCCAAAGCTGAAAGTTCTTTATTACGAAGAGGGCGCCGCCGGCCGCGCCAAATTTAACCGTTATTCAAGATACCTGACTGTCCCTTTGGCGTTTCTTCAGACGTATGGATTTTTAAAACTCCTAACCTCGCAAGGCGTTCTCCAACCTTTAGGTTTCGGCCAAACCATCGTTAATGTATTGGTGGTTACAGCCGGGTCTATGATTCTCGTCTGGCTTGGAGAAATAGTAACCGAGCAAAAAATAGGGAACGGGGTTTCGCTTCTCATCTTCGCGGGTATTGTGAGCGGTTTGCCGTTGTCGTTAAGGAACGCATACGCTAATTACAGCGCGGGGACTACTCCTGTGACTACTTATTTGATTTTTGGGATTTTAGCTTTAATCGTCATAGGCGGCGTCGTTTTAGTTAATGAGGCAGAACGTAAGATTCCGGTTTCTTATGCTAAAAGAATCCGAGGCAACAAAGTTTATGGCGGAGCTGCCAGTTATCTTCCCCTTAAAGTAAATCAGGCGGGAGTTATACCTATAATCTTCGCGATATCAATACTTCTGTTTCCGCAGTTTATAAGTCAGATTATCTCGGCGTTTTCCCCTTCAGTAGGGATGATGCTCAATAATTGGGTTGTTAAGTTTTTGAATAACCAGACCATTTACGGCTCAATATATTTCGTTCTGGTCTTTGTTTTTACTTACTTTTATACGGCGATTACCTTTGACCCGTCCGAGATATCAAAAAATCTACAGCGTAGCGGCGGATTTGTTCCAGGCATAAGGCCTGGCGAGTCGACGGCTTCTTTTCTCAAAAGCGTTATCTCGAGAATAACTTTATTCGGTGCCTCTTTTTTAGGAATAATTGCAGTACTCCCCGTATTTACCCAAGTTTTAACTAACACGCAGGCTCTCACGATTGGCGGCACCGCGCTCCTTATTGTTGTATCAGTCGCGATTGAGACCGTAAAGCAAATTGACTCTGAACTCACGGTTCGCGAGTATGAAGGTTTCAAGTAAACCCCGCACCTTTCCGCTTGACGCTAAATCCCCTAAGGAAGACCATAGAGTCTTCGGAAAGGTGCGGGATAAACCTAAGGCAATTGTAATCTATGGACCTCCGGGAGCCGGCAAAGGAACGCAGGCTGACCTTATTGCGCGCAATTTCGGCTTTATCCATTTTGATACCGGCAAATATTTCGAGAAAATTCTCTATAATCCGAGTTTTAGCAAGGACCCTATTATCCGGAGAGAAAGAAAGAACTTTGAGACTGGGAAACTTATGACTCCATCGTGGGTTTCCAAGATGGTAAGGATTAGGACCCGCAAGATGGCGATGGCCGGGATGAGCATTGTTTTCAGCGGTTCGCCCAGAACTGTATATGAAACAAAAAAACTTTTACCTATTTTGGAGAAACTCTATGGCCGTGAAAATGTCATATTTTTTGTAATAAAGGTAACTGAATCAGACTCAATTAACAGAAACAGCCACCGTCTGGTTTGCTCTATTTGCGGTTCTCAATTTCTTTACACGGGTAGAAAGTCGCTTAGTCTTAAGGGTACTTGTCCTTTTTGTGGAGGGAAATTGTTTAAACGCACCCTGGATAAGCCGGAGGTTATCAGGCTTAGGATTAAAGAATACGAATCAAGAACAAAGCCGTTATTCATGGAACTTCAATCCCGCGGTTATAAAACTTTCGAAGTTGAGGGCACGTTAGCTCCGTTTAAGGTATTCGAAATAATCAAAAAACGCATATATACTGGTAAGTAGGATGTCTCATCTTATTAAAACCACCGACGAGATAGAAAGAATTAGGGAGTCTGGTCGCATTTTAGCTAAAGCTCTAAGGAGACTTAGGTCCGTTGCGGTTCCGGGCGTAAGTTTAATGGACTTGGACAGCTTGGCTAAAAGAATCATTACTGAAAACGGTGGCACTCCAGCGTTCTTGGGCTATAGACCCGAAGGAGCAAGGACTAAGTATCCGTTTACTCTCTGCGCTTCCGTTAACAACGTCATAGTTCACGGGAGACCATCTCCTTATCGTCTTAAGTCAGGCGATGTTTTAAAACTCGATT
>JACOTQ010000030.1 GCA_016178255.1 Candidatus Colwelliibacteriota bacterium
CCGGAATTATAACCCTTTTATTCCTTGTCACAGGGTCATAAGAACAGATGGCAGATTAGGGGGTTATAACAGAGGCGAGCGGAAAAAGGCCGCTATCTTGAAAAGAGAAATGGCAAAGGTTAAACTGGAGTTATGAAAGAAATGTCTATTTTTATAGTAATCGCGGTGGTGGTTTTATTGGGAGCCTACCTTTACGGCTCTAAGATACAATCTCTTTTTACCGGTCCTTCGATTAACCAGCCCGAAGTGAGTATTATGAATACATCTCAAAGCGACAACGAAACCTTAAAAAGTGAAGATTTAAATATCGGCTTCGGTGAAGTGGCTAAAGCAGGGGATACGGTTGAGGTCCATTATACCGGAACGCTTCTTGATGGGACTAAGTTTGACAGTTCTCTGGACCGCGGTAAGCCATTTGAGTTTACTTTAGGAAGTGGACAGGTTATCAAGGGCTGGGATGATGGAATAGTAGGTATGAAAGTGGGAGGCAAGAGGAAGCTCACGATTCCGCCTTCGCTTGCTTACGGAGACCAAAGCAGGGGAACGGTAATCAAGCCCAACTCAACCCTGGTTTTTGAAGTTGAGCTTATTACTATTAAGGGGAAATAGGGTCTATTGACACCGATTTAGTAATTTGTGGTATAATTTCAAAAAGTGATTTAAAATGAGTCTATGAGAAAATTATTTATTTATTATTTTGTTGTCGCAGGATTTATTATTCAGAGTCCGGTTTTGGCGATGGCTCAAGAGCGTCTGTTACGGGATGTTGATGAGCCCCGTCAAAATACGGACGCAAAAGAGAGAAGAGATGCGAAGGATACAAGGAAGGAGGACGTCAAAAACGCGAGAGAAGACGTGAAGATGAAGATTCAGGAAGAACGTGACGCTTTTAAAAAGAGAATGGATGAGGCGCGCTTGGATATGAAGGCAAAAGCTCAAGAGAGGCGTGATGTATTGAAGACGCAACTTGAGAAAGTTAAGGATGAGAGGAAAAGGGCAGTTGTTCAAAAGGTTGACGCGAGTCTTGATGATTTAAACAAGCGTGTAACTGCCCAATTGTCTAATGTGCTGGATAAATTGGGTGTTGTTTTAGGTAAAATATCTTCCCGTGCCGATAAAGCGCAAGCCAATGGGTTGGATATTGTAACTGTGAAAGCGGCTATAGAGGCGGCTCACGCGGCAATTGTTTCAGCTCAATCGGCGGTTCAAGCTCAATCAGTTAAGACCTACCCTATTACCATTAACTCTGATGCTACTCTTAGGATTGAAGTTAATAAAGTCAGGCGGGCTCTCCATGATGATTTAAAAAAGGTGAGAGAGTCGGTAAAAGCGGCGCACGATGCCGTGAGGCGCGCCGCCGTAAGTTTAGCCAAGATTCACGGGGTTGATGACGAGAAGAGGGAACCGGCGCCCGTACCAACGACGCCCCAAACAAATCAGTAAATATAATTTAAATCAACAAACATGGATAAAAAAGTTTTTACTTTAGTTGGAGTAGGCGCGGTAGCTCTGTTTCTAATAGTGGCTGGGGCTTTATTCCTAACACGGTCCGTGGATGTAACGCAGACCTACGCTCCTAATAATAACCCCGCGCCGGATTCAGACATGATGAAGGCAATCCCAGTTGAAACCAATGAAGCTGCTCCTGAAGATACTACCGGGGCGATTGACAAGGAACTTCAAGGAGTGGATGTTAATGACTTGGAAGCGGAGTTTCAAAGCATTGATTCCGATATCAAGGGCCTTTAGTTAAGGTAAATTATAAAAGCTTCTTTTTCTTGCGCTTCTTTAATCTGATTTAGATTGTCCGGAGTCAGGTATTTTATATTCTTTGCGATTCTCTCTTCTTCACGGAAAGTGTCTGTCAGAAACATTACGGTTTGGGCGGGCATTGGTGTGCCTCTTACATCAACTCCAGAAGCGTTAACTATAACCACTTTTTGTTTCTCGTTGGGAAGTGAGTTTAATTCCCTGGCTATCGCGGCGTAGCTCCCGCTAAAAGCGTCAAAAACATTTGGGTTTTTACCCCATTCTATGAAGTAGCTCGCGTAAGCTTCAAACGTGATAGTTACGAGTATCGCAATGGAGACTGTTTCTAAGACATAATTTTTAATTTTGCCGTTGAGATATTCGTAGATTTTTGCACCTCCCATTGCCGCGATAATAAAAACCGCCGGCGCCATAAGAATCGCCCTCAAGGCGTGAGGCACCCCTTCATTAGAGACCACGACTGGCGCCGCCGCGACAATCAGCCAAGCAAATAAAATCCAAAAACCAAAGTTAAAATTTCCAATGAAACCCAAATGGTTTGAAAAATTATTTTTTGTTGTCTGATTTCTGAAGATGGGGATAAAACCGATTACTACCCCGATTAGAAATAATATGCCTACCGGCCAGAAAAGCTCCGGTTTGCCCGCTATATTATGCCGCCAGTTACCGTCACCAACGAAATTGAACATGCCAGCGGTTTTTACGATGTTTAATGAGAGATCTCGCAATGGGGCTTCTGAATTAAATACGGATATTTGGGTAGTACGTCCAAGGAAATCTTGCGGGTTTTTTAGGAAATAGAGGCTTAACGGGGTAGACACGATGATAGTCGCGCCCACGAAAGCCGCGATTAATGATAAAGCTTTTTTTCTTTCACCTCCCATGTTCAAGAGGAGCGTTGTCAGTAAAATAAGGATAAGTAATGGCGTTGCTCTGTAGGCGATATAGGAATAGAAACCCAGGCCATAAATGATTCCGGAGAATATGGAAGTTAAAATATAGAATTTAGCGGATTTGTTTTCCTTTATTTGCCGTAACGATAAAAGTAGCAAGTAAACTCCCCATACGAGAAAAAAGGGCGCCATGATTGCCCTAAAACCTATTCTCGAAAAATTGATGTGCCAAAAGCTTGTTGCCGCAAAGAAAGATGCCAGTAAAGCCGTGATATTCACGCCGTTTCTTTTAAAAAACAGTTCCCTTGTGAGAAGATAAATGCCTATGACCGTTAATATCCCGAAAATTGCGCTGGGTAGTCTTAAAACCCAGGGAAAGTTGCCTAATGTTTTTATAAATAAAGCCTGAATATTTATAAACAGACCCTCGCGTCCGTTATTTTCCGGATAGAAAATTTTCCAGCCAAAGGCTGGTCCGCCTTTGGCGGAAAAGTCGGTGTTGTGGATGGCTTCCAAGGCATTATTGCCGTTCATCGCCTCATCCGGATAGAGTCCCGGCGGCAACATTGTAATGTTGGCAAGCCGAAGATAGGCGGCTATAATGATTATTAGCAACAGCCACCAATATTCTCTTTTCATAACGTAAATTTTACAATGTTAAACTACTTTACGCCAACGATTATCGTAGCGTTTACTATGCTTATATTGTTGTTACTGCTTTTGATAGGCTTGAATTTGCCCAAGTTCCTAAGAGAGCGGTCAAGGAAGTGGCATAGGTTGATTATTTTTGAAGTTCCTTCTGAAAAAGCCAAAGAAGCTTTCAGCAAGATTGTTAATGATCTGAAAGCGCCTTTCGCTTTTGAGATGGCGGTGCATCATTTGGGCAAAGGCGTTCATTATTACGTTTTAGTTCCCGAACCTACTCGTGAGAAGGTTGCTGGAATCATTGAGGGGAACATTGTTTCTGATTATAGTGTGTATCATCCCGGTGGCGGTAACAGTTATGCTTACTTCAAAGGCGGCAAAACGTGGTCTGACTTCGATTACACATCGGTTGATTTTTCAAGGGTTAACGAAATTGGAGAAAGCGTTGTTCTCCAGTTCCTTATTAAGGAAAACGGCAAGCAGAACATGATTTTAAACATCAGGGCCGCGGCATCGGCTCCAACGCCGTACCAATCTCAAGAAATAATCGCAGGGTTGAAAAGCTCTTTAAGCGGTTTCAGGTTTTTAGAACCTAAAAGTAACAACTCTTTTGTCCAGAAGTTCAATTCAAGGGAATTTGGGGAAAGAGAGGCGGTTCAATGGCTCAAATCTTAGGGATATAGCATTATAATTATTTCCGATTTAAAATAATATTGGAGTGGCAGGCGAGCACTCATTTACAACAAATAAGTTATGGAGGTCACCCCTGCCACTTCTTTTGATTTGTTTTTATGATTTTCCAAGAAGGTATCAGTTTGAAGAATTTAGGCAGCTTCCGGATAGGAGGCAGAGTTAAGCTTTTCAAAGAAGCCAGAAACGTCCAAGACCTCATTGGGTCTGTTTCTTTGGCTAAAAAACAGAAGGAGCCTGTTTTTATTCTGGGAGCGGGGACAAACATCCTTTGGAGTGATGGCGGATTTAGCGGCTTAGTTTTGAGACCATCGATGAAGGATATTAAGAACGACGGTTTGGAGGTTGATGTCGGCGCGGGTGTTCTTGTTTCTGACTTGCTTGAATTTCTCATGTCGAAACGTCTTTCCGGATTAGAGTGGGCTGGGGGACTACCTGGAACATTAGGAGGAGCCATACGCGGCAATGCCGGAGCTTTCGGTGGCGAAACTAAAGATATCATCGCCGAAGTTACAAGCTTGGATATGAAAACCTTGAAGATTGTGAAGAGAGACAACAAAAGTTGTCAGTTTGCTTATAGGAACAGCGTTTTCAAGGCATCTGGTCGCGAGGTTGTCGTTTGGGCAAAGCTAAGGCTTAAGCGGGGCGACAGAAAACTGATTAGAGAAGAGATTGAAAAAAGGATAAATTACAGGATGACGCGCCATCCTATGGAGCATCCTAATGTCGGAAGTATTTTTAAGAATGTTAACATTGAAGATGTGGACAAGAAAATTTTGGCGGGAATGCAAAGTGTTATTAAAATAGACCCCTTTCCAGTTGTACCTACCGCTTATTTAATTGCCGAGGCAGGATTAAAGGGGGTTTCCTACGGCGGAGCGATGGTTTCGCCAAAACACTCGAACTTCATAGTTAACGTTTTGGACGCCAGCTCGGATGACGTGAAGAATTTAATAAAACTCGTCAAATCCGAAATTTTCAGAAAATTTAAAGTTAACCTTGAAGAAGAAATTTTGATTTTCTAAAACTTTTTGAGTTATCCACAGTGTATTTTAAAATCATTTGTTCTAAAATTAAACTAAGGAGAAAGAAAACAAGCTAACTTGGTTTGACTAGTCGACAAATCAGCGTTAGTCCTTAAAAAATAAAAGCCGATTTAAAATGGCAAAGAAGAAAGCAGCAAAGAAGAAAGCGAAGAAGCGCTAA